>NZ_JAUSPP010000008.1:0-16143 GCF_030656585.1 Rhodonellum sp. | reverse complement strand
AAAGGAATTTAGATTAAACATGCTATAAAAATAACCCATCTGTCTAAAAATCAGAAGGATAAAGATAAAAATCATAACTAACTACCGAAATAACTACCGACGCAGGAGGTTTTGTTCAACGTTTTGCCTTCCGTAACCATTGCGCCATGTAATCCATTAGACTCACATGGCGTAACGGTTGCGGTCATTTTTCAATTACCCAAACTTAAAACTAATTCCTAATTATCCAAACCTCAATTAAACTTTTAATTTTGACAGACATCTTAAGGATGACTACCGCAAGATATCCTTGAATCCAGTTCCCCAAAATGTCACAATTTTACCTTTTACCTAGTACTTCGTACCTCGTACTTCTTCCACCCAAAACCAAACACTTGACAATTGAAAACCGAAAGTCTATCTTTCGTACCGTTTTCAAACCTCTTACTTCCCGACATGAAAAACTTTCTCTTTTTCGCAATGCTTGTGTTGCTGACAGTCTCCTGTAAAAATGACGAACCCTTGACAGAGGTGTTTCTGCCCAAGATTTTTGGGGACCATATGGTGTTGCAGCGGGAGCAGCCGATCCGGATTTGGGGGGAGGGCATTCCTGGGAAAAAGGTCTTGGTCAAATTCAATGGTCAGGAAAAGGAAACCAAAATTGACAAAGTGGGGAAATGGCTGGTGGAACTGGATCCCCTGCCTGCCGGTGGTCCCTATGAACTGGAGGTCAATGGCAAGAAATTTTACGATCTGCAAGTGGGAGAGGTATGGCTCGCAGGCGGCCAATCCAATATGGAATGGGTGCTGAGTGCCGGTGTGGAAGGATTGTCCCAGGAAATAGCGGACAGCGATTATCCCTTGATTCGGTTCTTCAAAATTCCGCATGATTATGATGCCAAGCATAAATTTGACGTGCGGGGCGGGGAATGGAAAACCGCGGATGCGAACAATATCCTGAAGTTTTCGGCCATCGCCTGGTTCTTTGCCAAGCAAAACCACCTCGAAAAAGGGATTCCCATTGGGATCATCGAAAGCAACTGGGGGGGAACTCCTGCGGAAGGATGGCTTGCGGCGGAGAAATTGACGGAATTGCCGGCATACCAAGAAAAAGCCAAGGACGTGATCAGCCGGGCGGATTACTGGAAGCAGGAGGTCATTGACAACAAGCTCAGGGAATTGAAAAGAAATGAATTGGTGGCCGCTCCCGAAAATGGAGAGATCCAAGGGGTGGCAAATCTTGCCTACAATGACAGCGCTTGGTCCACGGTAAAGCTTCCACAGGACAATCCTTTTCAGGATATCGCCTGGTTCAGGAAAAAATTCACCGTCAATCAAACCGAAAACGTAAAACTGAACCTGGGCGATATCCAGCAGATGGCCTATGTGTATCTGAATGGGATGCGTCTTTTCTACAAGGATTGGGGCGACCAGGTGAATGAAATGATCATCCCGGCAGGGATGCTGAAGAAGGGGGAGAATCTGATGGCCATCAGGATCATCAATACATGGGACAACAGCCCCGTTTTGGGAAAGGAGAAGCAGTTTTATCTGAAAACCGAAGGCAAAACCATCTCCCTGGAGGGGGATTGGAAATACAGCAATAGGGTAGAGGAAGCCATCCCCATCGTGGAAAGCCACCACTACCAGCCCGGCTTTATGTACAATGCCATGCTAGCGCCCATCCTCAACTATCCCATCAAAGGGGTGATCTGGTACCAAGGTGAAAGCAATGCGGATCAGCACGAACACTATCAGGAATTGTTTTCGGCATTGATCACGCAATGGAGACAGGCTTGGGGCATTGGGGATTTCCCTTTCCTTTTTGTCCAGCTGGCCAATTGGCAGGAAAGAAAGGAAGTCCAGCCGGAATCCAACTGGGCATTTTTGCGTGAAGCCCAAACCAATACCCTGGCGCTTCCCAATACCGGGATGGCGGTGACCATCGATGTGGGAAATGCCGAAGACATTCATCCCAGAAACAAAAAAGATGTCGGCCACAGACTTTGGTTGGCGGCCAAGAAAGTGGCTTATGGGGAGGAGTTGCTTTTTTCGGGGCCAAAGCTCAAAAATGCCGATTTTGATACCGATAAGGTCAGGCTCGAGTTTGAGTATTGCGGAGAGGGCTTGAAGCTCAGGTCAGGGGATGCCGTGTTGGGATTTATTCTGGCCGGGGAAGATGGCGTTTTTTATCCCGCCAAAGGAAAGCTCATTGCGCCCAATCAAGTGGAAGTTTCGCATACAAGCGTCAAATCTCCCCTTGAAATCCGGTATGCCTGGGCGGATAATCCCGAAGTGAATCTGTACAACAGCGGTGATTTGCCCGCAATTCCTTTCAGGGTGAGGAAGTAGCGGCAGCGGAAAGGGGGATAAACGGTTCTGCCCTAAACGCTGCAAAAAATCTCGAAAAGCTCAATACCTGCTTTCCCAAAGGCCCAGAGGAATGACGATGCCAATGCGTAGGATGGGTCTTTCCATTACATGCGAAATCCCCCTGTTGGAGACATTTACCTTACGGTCCACTTCAGCGCCCCGGGAATCATCCACTCTTGATTTTCCTGAACGTGAGCTGTTTCTTTCGTAGCGAAACAACATCAGGTTGGCATTCACCGCTAAGGATGGGTTGATGAGATAAATCAATCCAACCTCTGCGTTGCCATAAAGGACAAGCTCCTTGAATTCCCGGTTTAGGATGACATTGGATTCTCCGGTAAAATTGACATTGGATGTATTTTCAAAACAGTTCTGGCAGTTCGTGTCTTTCAATATGCTTTGTTTTCCCCTTCCTTGCTCCAAATTGGCCAAGACAGTTGCTGTTAAGTAAAAATTTGGACTCACCTCAAAAAATTTTGTGATGAAAGGCCCCATTCCAAAAAGTTTGTTTTCCAGGTTGTAATTGTACGTGCTGGTAATTCCAGAAGGCTCATTGTCAGGGTAGATGGCAGTTTCTTTTTGATTGTAGGATCGAAAAGTAACATTGAATCCAATGAACATTTCTCCAAAAATCCTCATGCCCAAGCTGTTTCTCCATTCCAGACTTTGGCTTTGGTAGGGGTTTTCAAGGATTTTAGCTTTGTCCGTTGGAAAGGAAGGGGAAAATTCGGAGATAAAAATCCATCTCGAATGGTATTCCTGTGCGTCTGCCGTATGGGTCAATAGCGCTAACCAAAATATTGAACCCAACAAAAATTTTTTCATACTAAAAGGTGATTTCCTTAATCAATAGGCAAAGATAAGACCAAAAAAATAAAATGATCCTATCCAAATCCCTACAAGCCGAAATATGCATTGGGTTTTCCAATGGGCGTGGAACTGCAAGAAGATCAGACCCTTGTAAGAACAAGTCGCATTTCTGATATGGTGAAGCCATAAACAGTGCTTAATGAATTGATTATGAATGAATTCCAGTTTGGAATAGGAAGGGCAATGCACCACACGGGTTCCTAGGCACGGGGAGTGTATCTTTTTGGGAAAATGAATGTGGATGCCTGTCTTGAATAGGCAGCGCATTCTTTCAACTGAAAATATAAATAGGTTTAAAAATAAACCAGTAATATTAAAAAAAGTGTAAATAATCTAAAATATGGTTTTAATATTGACAATGAATTTTTAAATTGTTGCAGAATTTATAAAATATGGTTTTAAAAATAAGCAATATCTTAAATAGATTGCCATTAAAAATTTCGAAGAGGCCTATTGGAAAACTTTACCTATTCAGATGATGTCAAATTTAGAACAAAGTGATGAATCCTTGGTGGAGAGGGTGAAAAACGGAGATGAATCCGCCTTTGAGATCATTTATGATCGATATTGGAAGAAACTTTTCAATTATGGCTACCAAAGATCGGGAAAACGAGAAGTGGTGGAAGGGATGGTTCAGGAGGTTTTTATTGATTTTTGGGCAAAGCGAAAGGAGTTGAATATCCATACCTCCCTGGCCTCTTATTTTTTTACGGCGATCAAGTACAAAGTCATCAACCACCACAAAGCCCAGTCTGTAAGGGAAAAATTTGCCTCGGCAGAGAAGTCCAAAGGAGAAAAAAATGTGTCCCATGTGGAAGAGCGGGTTTTTTACAAGGACTTGAAATCCTGTATCAAGAAAGTGGTCACCCACTTCCCTACACAAAGAAAAAGAGTATATGAATTGAGGTTCAATGGCGGTTTGAGTTACAATGAAATTGCGGCGAACATGGAGATTTCTGTAAGCACAGTCGAGAAACACATGATCAAAGCATTGAAAGAGATTCGCGAACAATTGACAAAGTATTCCTTTTCATTTCTGGTCCTTACTGGGAATTTGATATTATTTTGAAAATTTTCGGTTTTGCGATGGAGGATTATTCCGCCATAAGTGACTTATAAGATAGAAGACAAAAGCAATGAAGGAAAATCCTCTCCATTTATTTCATGAACCACTGGATCTCCAGTCGGAAACTTTCGATACCAGGGAAATGGGTGCCGATGGTGAGGGGATTGATGGGGGAATTTTGTTTACCGATTCGATTTCGGAGGCGGAGTTGGTTTCCCTAAGGAATAAAATGTTTGGGGCCATCAGCGTTCAAAAAAACCTTGCCGAAGCAAAATCCCGGAAAAAACATCTGATTCTCTCTTATCTGAGGGTTGCGGCGGTTTTTGGTCTTGTGGCGGTGTATTCTTATTTGTTTTGGACTGCGCGGCAACCGGATTTCATTTCTTATGAAACGCAGGCTGGGGAAGTGGCCCAGTTCGAATTTCCGGATGGAACGAAGATTACCCTGAATGGAAATTCCAAATTGTCTTATGCCAATTCCCACTGGACAACCTTTGACCGCAAGGTACAAATGAAAGGAGAGGCCTACTTCGAAGTGGCGAAGACCAGTGATCCACAAAGGTTTCATATCAATGAGGGGGATCCATTTGCGGTGGAAGTGTTCGGAACCACTTTCAACATGAAAAACATGCAGGATCTCATTGCCGTGGGGCTGATCGAGGGAAGTGTCAAAATCAATCTGAATAAAGAGGGGATTGGGCATGAAGAAGCTTATTTCCTTGAACCCGGAGAGTTGGCGAAATTTGATGGGAATTCCCAGAAATTCACCGTGGAACCCCACAAAAACCTTGACCGGATTTCAGCTTGGAAAGAGGGGAAACTGAAGCTCAAAGAGGATGACCTGCAAGAAGTCCTGGCGATCATCGGGGAAATCTACGGATTGGAAGTGGTGCTGGCTTCAAATGAATTGGATCTGAAAAAAGTAACGGGAACACTTCCCATTGGCTCAGATTTCCATGAGATGGCGGCAAACCTTTCCATTCTTTTCGATAAACAGATTGCCTATAAAGAGCATACCCTAACAATATATTGAATACCGGAAACTGTTTGGCCAGACAGTGATTTACCTCCCAAAATAATTCTGTAAAAGTTAATTGTGCTTGCGATGGTGTCCAAAAGAGACCAGCTTAAAAAATACTGCCTAAACCCAGTAGTGGAAAAGCAGCAAAGCGCCGAGATGAGATTGAATTAGGATTAAGAATGATTGACAATAGCCCAAAGGAAGCACAATGAATCATTCAACCACTAATCAAGCAATCTATGTTCAACAAATTTACAAATTATGTATTGGTTGCGCTGCTCCTGGGAATCACAGTTCCCCAAAAAGCGGAGGCACAATCAGGAACGGAATTGGCAAAGGGTCCAGTAAATCTCAAAGGACTGGGCAATACCTCCCTGGACGGGGCATTGCAAAAATTGGAGGAAACCTTTAAGGTTTCCATTGCCTATTCGTCTGATTTGACGGAACAGGTAGCCGCAAGAGCATTTGAAGCCAATTCGAAGCTCAGTTTGGAACAAAACCTGGACCGCCTGCTCAAGGGATCCAATTTGACCTATACCAAAGGAACCGGCAATTTTTATATGCTGGTCAAGAACGAAACGCAGCGCCCATTCTCTACTTCCACAAGCCTCAGTGCTAAAACCGCCCGAACCTATAAAGAGGAAAAGGAAATCAAGGGAATGGTGCTGGATGAAACGGGAGAGCCGATTCCCGGCGCCAGTATCCTGATCAAAGGAACGCTTAAGGGAACCGTTACCGATATGGAAGGGAAATTTGCCTTGGCAATCGACAGCAAAGCGACCGAAACCGTTCTGGTCGTTTCCTTTATCGGTTTCAATACCAAGGAAATGAAAGTGGGTGCGGAATCGGTGATGAACATCCAACTCCAATCCGTTGACATTGGATTGAGTGAAATCGTGGTCACCGCATTTGGCTTGGAAAGGGACAAAAAAGCCCTGGGCTACACGGTTCAAAGCGTGGATGGAAATGCATTGAGTGAAGCCAGACAAGGCAATATTGCCAATAACCTTTCGGGTAGAATTGCCGGGGTTCAGATCACGGGAAACTCCATGCCGGGTAGTGGCGCCCACATCGTCATCAGGGGAGCTTCTTCGGTCGCGGGAAATAACCAGCCCTTGGTCGTCGTGGATGGCGTGCCCCTGGAACAATCCGCCTCCCGGCAATATGGGAATGGATTGTCCGAAATTAATGCGGACAATATCAAGGAAATCAACGTATTGAAAGGAGCGACCGCAGCTGCACTTTATGGCTCGAGGGCTGCAAACGGCGTGATCATGGTGACGACCAAGGATGGTTCGGGAACAAAGGGACTGGGCGTGGAATTCAATACCAACATGACTTTTGACAGACCATTGGTCGAGCCGGGATTCCAAAATGTCTATGGTGGCGGTGCCGGTTACCGGACATGGTATGTGGACGGAAGAAATGGATTTGACGCCAATGGTGTCCGGGGAACAGCCGGAGTGGACGAAAGCTGGGGTGCTCCCATGGATGGGAGAATGGTCCCTCTTTGGTATTCCGCCCCTGGCCTCGTGGCGCTCACACCACAGCCCGGCAACTGGGATGATTTCTGGGAAACAGGCAGGAGCGTGAGCAACAACATTGCGATCTCCGCTGGAAATGAGCAGGGCAATTTCAGATTGTCCATCGGGCGCTTGGATCAGCAGAGCATCATGTTCAACAATGATTATTATCGAAACAACTTCAAACTCAACACAGGGTATAAATTCACCCCGGACTTGCAGGTCACGGTCAGTGCGGAGTATGTGAAATCAGGCTCGGAAAATAGACGGTTTGCGAGCAGTCAGGACTTTATTTGGTCACACCGGCATACGGATTTCACCAAATTGAAAGATTGGAGAGATTATTATGAAATCCAATCCCAGACTTTTCGGCCAGGGGATGATTATCCCTATGCCAACTGGCAGCATGAGTATTTCAGCAATCCCTACTTTTTGCAGGAAAAATACACCAATGGGAATGAGAAGGACAGATTGGTCGGCAGCATCGCGCTGAATTATCGGCTGAATGACAATTTCAGTGTCTTGGTTCGTTCGGGTACAGATTTTTGGTCAGACACAAGATTGAATGTCACCGGGGTCGAGTTCACCAAAAACAACGTGAAAAGATTCGGCTCTTATCAGGAAATCGTTTTCAGGAGTCAGGAAACCAACAATGATGTCATTCTGACTTTTGACAAGGATTTTTCAGACCGCCTTTCTTTAAAGGTTCAGGCAGGTGGAATCAACCGCACCAATTACAACAAAACGAATCAGGTAAATGTGGGCGAACTCACCATTGATGGACTTTACAACTTGGGCAATTATGCAAGTCCAGTGACGCCAAGCAGTGTGATCCGAAAGCAGGTGGTGAACAGCTTGTTTGCCTCGGCACAGTTTGGGTTCAACAATTATCTCTTTGTCGATGTCACCGGTCGAAATGATTGGTCCAGTACACTGCCCATTGCCGCCAATTCTTTCTTTTACCCCTCTGTTTCTTTGAGTGCTGTGCTGACAGACATGTTTGATTTCAAAAGCAATGTCTTGTCTTTCGCCAAAATCAGAGGGAGTTGGGCACAAGTGGGAAATGATGCCGATCCCTATGTCCTTAACCAGGTGTACCAATCCAGGGGATTGTGGGCAGGATCCATTCCCACCTATTCCGAATCCAAGGCGATTGCCAATAGGAATCTGAAGCCTGAAATCACGACTGGAAAAGAAATCGGATTGGATCTTCGGTTTTTGAAAGGAAGACTGGGATTGGATTTCACCTATTATCACCAAGCGACCGTCAACCAAATCTTGGCCGTGTCCATTTCCACAGCATCCGGATATGCCAGTCAGATCCTCAATGCAGGAAAGATCACCAATCAAGGGGTGGAGTTGATGCTCAGCGGCAGACCCATCGTCTCCCGTACCGGCCTGAACTGGGACATGAATTTCAATTTTTCCAGGAACAGGAACCTGGTCGTCGAACTGGCGGAAGGACTTGAGAACTACATTCTGGGCACACAAAACAGTCTCACCTCTGAAGCCCGAGTGGGGCAAGCCTATGGCACCCTTTACGGAAGAAGATATTTACGCGCTCCGGAAGGACAAATCGTGTATCGGAATGGATTGCCTGTGTTGGAAGATGGCACTTTTGCGATCGGCAATATCCAACCCGATTGGATCGGCGGTTTTTCAAATACTTTTTCTTACAAGGGACTTTCCGTCGGAACCCTTATAGATGTCAAAATGGGGGGTGACATTTTCGATGTGGGAACCGGTTTGGCGAGGAAAACAGGGATGTACCAAGAAACGGCCATCGGTAGGGAAGAAGGAATCATCGGTCAGGGAGTGGTCAATGTGGGTTCCGCAGAATCGCCTGTCTATGTGCCCAATGATGTCATCGTGGAAGCATCGACTTTCTGGAATGCCCAGAATCCAAGGACCTTTCATGAAGCAGGGATTTTCGATGGCACTTATGTGAAATTCAGGGAACTGACATTGGGGTACAATTTCCCAAAGAGCATCATCGGCACCCGATTTATCCAGTCGCTGAAAGTATCCGTGGTCGGAAGGAACTTGGCCATTCTGTACAAAAACCATCCCCACATGGATCCTGAAGTGGATATGAAAGGTGGGAATGCCCAAGGATTTGCTTATGGGGAAATGCCTTCGACAAGAAATGTCGGCTTCAATCTCAATCTCACTTTCTAAAATCCCGGTCTTCAACCTTAAAAGAAATTCAATATGAAAGCAATACGTTTACAAGCCATTCTGCTGCTGAGCCTTTCCTTGGTTTTTGCGCAGTCCTGTACGGAGGATTTTGAGGAAATCAATACAGATCCAAACAATCCCATTGCCATTTCACCGGCGCTTTTGCTGCCCTATGCGATTCAAACCTCGGTAGATCGGTACTGGGGACACAGCACCCGGTATGAAAGATTGAACATCGATGGAGCGATGTGTTGGATCCAGCACCTGTCCCGAAACATCTACATCAATGTCGAGGGGGACAGCTATGAAATTCCGCTCACGATCTCCACGGCCACCTGGAACAACATTTACAATGAATCCCTGGTCAATTTTGAGAGTGTATTGAGGCTTTCTTCACCGGAGGGACCCTTTCCCAATTCCAATTACACGGGAGTTGCCCTGACGATGAAGGCCTTTTCCTTTGCGTTTTTGACCGATGTATTTGGACCGATTCCCTACAGCCAAGCGCTCAAGGGAACAGCAGCCGTTCCGATCAATTCTCCTGAATATGATGGGATGGAAGTGATTTATGCGGGATTGCTGGAAGAGCTGAAAATAGCCAATGAAAAGTTGGTGGTTGGAGGTCCTTCCATCTCCGGAGACATCCTTTTCAAAGGGGATATCCTGCGGTGGAAGAAATTCGCAAACTCACTCAGGCTCCGCTTGGCCAACCATCAAGCGGCAAAAAAACCTGCAGAATCCAGGGCGATCATGCGTGAAATTTTGGCAGACCCTGCGACTTATCCGGTTTTTACGGGGAACAATGACTTTGCACAGCTTCTGCATGTGGATGTGATTGGCAGTCGGAATAAAATGTTCGACGTGTTTTCCACCCGTTCAGATTGGAACATGAGCAGAACTTTGATCGACAAGCTTGTTGCGCTGAAAGACGATCGGATCAAGGTGTATGCCCAACCCATCGATGACGGCAGCTATGCTGGACTTCCCAACGGACTTACCGATGCAGCAGCTGGAGATTTCAATGTTTCCCGGATCGGCACCAAATTTTTGAGTCCGACGGCCCCAAGCATCTTGATGACCTATTCTGAATTGCTCTTTATCCAGGCAGAAGCGGCCCTGGATGGAGATATCATGGGTGACCCCGTCCTGCTTTTGGAAGCAGCGATCAAAGCTTCATTTGAACAGCATGGTCTTGCTTTCCCAAGTGATTATATGAGTAGAATCGGGACGGTGGACAAGGAAACCATCATGACGCAAAAATGGCTCGCCCTGTTCGGTCAGGGAGTGGAAGCCTGGACGGAATACCGAAGGACAGGTTTTCCCATCATGCCGCCAGCCCATCCCAATGCAGTCTTCAGCAACGACGGGATTCTTCCCACAAGGATAGAATATCCTACTGCCGAGTATTCACTCAACCGTGACAATCTTGAGGAAGGCCTTCGCAAACTTGGTGGAGATGACAACATGAGATCACCACTCTGGTGGAAAGAATAAAAACTACTGCGTCTACAATCTAAATGCTAAAAACCATGAAAAAATCAATAGTTCAACTTTCGTTCACCTTGATCGCTTCGGTCTTTCTGCTTCTGCAATCTTGTGTAGAGGCCGATGGATTGACTACTCCAAATGTAGCTTCACCGGTTTTGGTTCTCCTTCAAGGTTCCACTTTCCCTTCTACGGCCAGGGTAGAGGTGACTTCCACGGTTTTGGAATTGGACAAAACCAATATCCTTGACCATACCAAAGGAATTGATTCCATTCCGGTTTCCAATTTGGTCCTTCGGGTATTTATCAATGCCACCAATGAGGTCGGAACGGTGACCACAGGGTCCGATGGCAAGGCTTCGCTTTCGGTTTCCTGGGCAGATTTGGGATTGACCGCAGCGCGTTCGGGCAGCCAGGTTCGGCTTGAATTTGCCGGCATGCACAAAAATCTATCCTTTCGGAAATACCACACCGTCCGGGTGCAATGAATATATCTTTCTAAGAATTCCCAATTCAGTTTATACCCCAAATAGATTGTTGGCAGTGCTTTCGGGCATTGTCGACAATTAAAAATTCAAAAAAATCAAAAATAAAAATCAAAACACTTCAACCAAAAACCATCATGATCAAGAAAATCAACAGAAGAGATTGGCTAAAATCGGGACTTCTCGCAGCAGGAAGTATCGCCCTCACGCCAGCCATTGCCATGTCAAAAGGAGTAAAGAATTCATCGCCCCTTTTGAATGCCAGCAGTATCATGAAAGAGAACTTCCCCAATTTCAAAATGGAGGAGGCCAGAATCATGGCGAGGCTTTCTGCAAATGAAAACCCATATGGACCTGCTCCTGCAGTAGTGAAGGCCATTTCACAATCCGTGGCTTTGGGGAATAGATATGGACATGGAGATGCAGCCACATTGATCGCCATGATCGCGGAAAAAGAAGGCGTGACACCTGAGCACATCATGCTGGGACCCGGTTCTTCCGATCTTCTTGAAAAAACCGCTTTTGTCCGTTTCAAGGACGGGGGAAACATCGTGTCTGCAGATCCTTCCTATATGTCCCTGATCAATACCGCCAAATCCCTTGGAGCTTCCTGGAAGCCGGTAAAGCTGACCACAGATTATGCCCATGACTTGGATGCCATGGAAAAAGCGGTGGATTCGGAAACCAACCTGGTCTACGTCTGCAATCCGAACAACCCGACCGGTTCCATCACAGATCCCGTGAAACTGAAAGCTTTTTGTGTCAAAGTATCGGCAAAAACCCCTGTTTTTGTGGACGAAGCCTATTTGGAATTTCTGGACAAACCCGAAAATCATTCGATGGTGGGCTTGGTCGCCGAGGGCAAAGATGTGATTGTCGCCAGGACGTTCAGCAAAGTCCATGGAATGGCTGGGTTGAGAATAGGGTATATCGTCGCGCAACCTGAAAGATTGAAGTCCATCACCAGTTTGGTGCGCAGCACAATGGGCTTGTGCGTGACTTCCATACGCGGAGCCATCGCCAGCATGAAAGAGGAGCGTTTTTTGGCGGATTGCAGGAATTTAAATTCCGAATGCAGGGACTATGTTTTGGGAGAAATAACGGCTTTGGGGTATGAAAGCATTCCTTCCTCTACCAGTTTCATGATCTTCCCGATCAAGATGGAAGGCCAAAAATTCATGAAAGGGATGTATGATGGGGGAGTGGCTATCCGGGTGTTTAACATTGACGATAAACCTTGGTGCAGGGTGAGCATGGGGACCATGTCTGAAATGGAATTGTTTGTACAAACCTTTAAATCCGTCACTGTCTAAACTTATTTTACTATGGGTATTGCACTTCAGAAAACCATATCATTGCTTTTATTGATTTTAATAGGTGTGTTTCTTAAAAACAAGCTGATAAAAGAAGATCATAAAAAGGGTCTCAAGACCATCATTCTGGACATCGCATTGCCAGCGATGATTTTTGTGGCCCTGCTGAAAATCGAAATCAATTCAGATTTGCTTATTCTTCCTGTGTTGGCCTTGGTTTTCAATGTGTTGATGCTATTGGTGACCCGATATGTGATGCCCTTTTTCGGAGTGGAAGCAGCGACACCTGCCATGAGGACTTTGATGATGCTGTTGCCATCATTGGCCCCAGGCCTGTCCTGCTTCCCTTTCCTGGTGGAATACTTGGGCGATGATGTGCTTGCTTGGGGAGCTTTGGCAGATATCGGGAACAAAATCTTTGTTCTGATTTTGGCTTATCTGCTTGCGATGCATTGGTTTTACAAAAGCCATGGATTGGCAAATCGCTCAAACGGGCAGAAAATAAAGGAGCTTTTGATTGCAATGGTCAAGGAACCGATCAACATGGTCATGATCATCGCCATTCTCTTGCTGAGTTTTGGTTTGAATTTGGAAAAGCTGCCCGTCTTTCTTAGCGAAAGCATTGTGATGATGAAGAACATGATGACACCCTTGGTGCTCTTGTTTATCGGAGTGGCGGTGATTTTCAAGTGGGATCAATTGCGGATGATCACATCCTTGTTGACTTTCAGGGCCGGGATTACCTTTCTTCTGAGTGGAATATTTATCCTATTGGTGCCTTTGCCCAGCGAAGCGGCGATCTTACTGGCAGTGGTGTTTCCTCAAAGTGCCTGCAGTTTCTGGCCCTTTGCACACATGTCGGCTGTCAGGACTATGGAAAAAGCCAAGCCGGCTTTGGAAAACAAGCCCACATTTGATTTGGAATTGGGCATCAATGTTTTGGCCGTATCGATGCCATTCAGCATCCTGTTGATTTTGGGGGTGTTTACTTCCGGTAGTTATTTCACCAATCCCTATCATGTGTTGATCTTGGGCGGTATTTTGACAATCGGGGCAGCATTGCCAAGGATTCTTCAGTGGATCAAAACCCCTGAATTTTCCTTTATCCCTTTTGAAAAGAAGGAACTGAAGGACAGCTCCGCAGATTGATTTTCATATTCCAAAAGGATTGAACCCGAAATATGGGATCCGTTTCCAAATGGGATCGAAACTGCAAGAAAATCAGATTATTGGGAGACTGATTCCTGACTCCAAAAGGCTGAAGTCAAAAACAATCAATAGCCAATTGAACATCAGTTAATTATACTGTTGAATGGAGTTCGTAATGCATAAAACGGGTTAAACCTGAAATATGCATTCCGTTTCCCGATGGGTGTTGAATTTTAAAGGCAAAAAAATCAGACTGTTTGTTGAATAAAACGAAGGGCCAATGTGGTGATTCAAAAACAGTAGGCAAAGACTGATTGGGTTGTTTTCTGGCTCGAATAGAAATGGATGGGAATACATATCACGGGTTAAAACAAGAAAATTTTATAGGTTCCAAATAGGTTTTTAAGAATGATACCCTGGCTTTGTCAGGGTTTCTTTTTTTTAAACCCGAATTCCAATACAGCGGAAAGGTAACGGAATGCAGCTAATTTGAGGAAAGTTAGATGGGAAATGCATTCTGTTTCCTAAAGGAGTTGAAACCGAAAAAAAATCAGCCTATTTGGAAAATAAGACCTGATACTACTCTGCCAATAAACCAATGGTCCTTTCGAAAAACCTGAACAACACAGAATTTCAGATTTCTCCCGTCTTGATAGTGCCTGAAATACGCTGACCGTTAAACCGTGATAAATTTTAACCAAATCAGTAGAAAGATGGCGAATAGAAATCAGTTTAAGATGAGCATAGCCCAGCGTCGAGTCCGTAATTTCAGTGAATCCTTTAAGATTGAAAAAGTCCGGGAATTGGAGTCAGGGGTCGTCAGAATTTGCGAACTTGTCAGGGAATATGAAATCACAGACAGCACCGTCAGAAGGTGGCGGGCAAAATATGGCAAGATGAAAAAGAAAGCGGAAAGACTTATCGTTGAAACAGACAGTGATACCAAAAAGCTTCTTGAACTCCAAAAGCAGGTAGCCAACCTGGAGCGGGTTGTTGGTCAGAAACAGATTATGATCGATTTTCAAGACAAAATGATAGCGCTTGCCGAAGAACACTACAAGATCGACATAAAAAAAAATTTTTCTACCCAACCCTCCACTACTACTGGCAAAACAGGGAAACGGTGAATTACAGTCTTGAATTGCTTTACCGGTCAGTGGGCACGGTCAAACAGAATGTGCATGGTTACCTATCCAGACTGTATTTTCGCAAGAGCCAGGAAGAGCAGATATTCCATATGGTTTACAAGATTCGCGAATCCCATCCAGATATGGGATTGCGTGAGATATACTTTATGGTCTCTCCCATAGGTCTGGGGCGGGATGTTTTTGAAAGGCTCTGCAAAGGCAAAGGGTTGAAGGTAAGGGCTTACAAGAACAGTTATAGGACGACCGACAGCAGCGGTACGCGGTATTTCCCCAATCTTCTGGAGGGTCTTGAACTGATACATCCCAATCAGGTATGGCAGAGTGACATCACCTTTTTCAGTTGCAACGGAAGGTTTTTGTTCATCACATTGATACAGGATGCGTTTACAAAAATCATAGTGGGTTATTCAGCCTCAAGCAATCTGGAGACAGAAAATACGACCGTCATTGCTTTAAATATGTCGATCAAAAGGTACAAAGGCAAAAACCTGAAGGGTCTGATATTCCATTCGGACGGGGGTGGTCAATATTATTCGAACCTGTTTTTGAGCCTCACAAGAAAGTATACAATCACAAACAGTATGGGTAAATCCTGCTATGAAAATGCGATGGCAGAGAGTCTGAACGGGGTTATAAAAAACAAATATCTCCGATTCAAAAACATCAACAACCTACCTGAACTGAGTAGGGAACTTGACCATACAGTCAAACTCTACAACTCCTCAAAACCGCATTCGACGTTGGCTAGAATGTCACCAGAAATGTTTGAAAAAAAATGGATATATTCACAGAGCCAAACAAGAGCGAAGATGACAGAGTCAGTCGACGCAAATGATTAAAATGGTGGGGCATCGAGCCCCATCATTTTAAGGCCAAACAAAAGCTCAGAATCGAGATGTAATCTATACAATATCTCTGAGTGTGCAGTTAACAAAAGTGGTCAGTGGATTTCAGGCATCGTCAACTCCCAACTTCTAACTCCCAACTTCCCCCTTCCCGTCCTCCGTCTCCCGTCTCCCGTCCAAACTTCCCCCTTCCTCGCTCCACCATACCCCAAATCCCGCCAAACCCAAAAAGACAAGATTAAACAACAGATGCTGCCCCCATCCCAAGCTGCCGATAACACCCCCACAGTTACAGGGAATCCGTCCAAAAACACCGGTCATCACCACGGCCACATAGATGGAAAACAGGGACAGCAGCACCAGACTGATCAAAAATCCCATTCTGCGCCAACGTGGGATGACCAGCATTCCTGCAACGATCAGTTCCAGTAAGGGGAGGCCATAAAGCAAACCTTCCGCCATCCAAGCCGGAAAAATCTGGTTATACAGCCCGTTTCGGGTACCATGCCAATCATAGACTTTGCTGATCGCGGTATAGCCGAACAGCAGTGCAAGTAGGAGGGACGCTAGCTCGGTAAGAAGGAGTTGTATATTTTTCATCTTCATCGGTTTTGTCGGCCAAGAAACACCCCAGAAAATTGCAGTGGTGGCCTGGAATCCATAAATTTTAAGTAAGATACCGGCTTCCAAATCCCCGCTCAAACGACG
>NZ_JAUSPP010000005.1:0-68182 GCF_030656585.1 Rhodonellum sp. | reverse complement strand
AATATGCATTAGGCTTTCTTAGGATATTGAAGCCGAAAGAAAATCAGACAATTGGGTGACCAATTCCTGAAACCGGTATGGTGTAGTCAATGAAAGTCAGCAACAGGCTAATTATCAGATAAATTCAGCATTGAATGACATTCGTAATGCATGAAACGGGTTGAATAGGTTTTTTTAGTCTTTTGATTTCTCAAGGACTTTTTTCTTTGGAATTTTTTTATTGAGGTACTGAAATAGCTCAGGATAGGAACTGTGCTCATGATTGCTGACGGAAAAAGCGGTTTTGTCGTCAAAAATGATTGTCAGCTGTCTAAAATCCCTTTTGTTAGCCAGCATCCGCTCTTCCTCCCAAGCCAAGACCTGATTGAGATGATAGGATTTTGTTTGCCTCCGTAGCGGAAGTCGGGTGATTATTTTTCCCTGTCCAAAGGAAATGAATTTATATCCAGCCATCATTTTAACAAGTAGAATAAGCGCCAATAAAGTTAGCAGGGAGCTACTGAACAGATAAAAAATCAACCCATAGCTTCTTTCTGTTGCAAATTCATGTAATAAAAACACCAATCCGCTCAAAATAATGGCCAATACGATGCTAAGGGAGAAATAGGTGTTTTTTTTGGGTTTGCACTCGGTCATTTTTCCGCTCTTAATTCTTCCAGTCTTTTTTTGGAATACGCCACAAGGTCCTCAAAAAAATCGCCAAAATGAAGCCTCAAATATTCATGATGATTGTCCAGGAAGAGGTGGGCAGTTTCCATTTTGGAATCAAATCGCGTTCTTTTTGACATTCCTGTCATGGCGCGCCTGATTCCGTCAAGCTCTCCATATCCCGCTAACCAATTGTAATGCTTCATGTATTCGAAGGCCTTTAAGAAGTTTTCGGGAAGAATTTCCCTATGGGCCTCAATCGTCGCATAAACCTCCTGGGCAAATTCCTCTAAGGGTTGATGGTGGTAGTTGTTCCAATATTTTCCCAGAAAATAATCAAAATACATGTCGGTGATCACTGAAGAATATCTCCCATATTCGGGCTTGAGTATGCTTTGCGCTTCTTTGACCACTGGATGATGGTCCGTGAAATAATCGATATCTCTATGGAGCCTGATTCCTATCACAATATCTTTTACATAAACGGTGTCTATCGGTCCTCTTACGAAGTCACCAATAAAATTCCCAATGAGTACCTTTGGGTCCCCGAAGGATAAATATGCATGTGCTAGAAAATTCACCTTTATAAAAATCTTAAAACAATTTACTAAACACCAATGATAATATATTAGTTTTGAATTAAAAATTAATTGATGCCCGACATTCAGGAAGAGTTAAAATATTCGTTGAAATTGATTAAGCAGGAGTGGGAGGAAGACCTACAACAATATAAGAAAAAGTTTTTGTACACCTCCTTGTCCGATAGGAAAAAGGAAGGGATTTGCTGGTATCCCGTCCAGGTCAAAAATGTCAAATCAGGTTATGGGGATAAGTTTTTGATTGAATTGGAAAGATATGACTTGACCCAATCACATGTTTTTCAATCCGGGAAATCTGTCTCTGTTTTTTCCAACAACGAGAGTTTTCAGGGTCAGGAACACAGGGTGAATGGAGTGGTCAATATGGTCAAGAAAGAGAGTATGATCATCACCCTTCTTGAGGACGATTTGCCTGAGTGGCTTACAGATGGAAAAATCGGCATAGATCTTTTGTTTGATGAGGGAAGCTATCGGGAAATGGAGGCTACGCTCAAGGCCCTGATAAAATCGGAAAAAGGTAGGCTGAGTGAATTGAAAGAGATATTGCTTGGATACAAAAGTCCTGATTTTGACAATAAAATTCACCAAAACCAGCCAAATTTAAACCCCGTCCAAAATGAGGCGCTTGCGCTGATCCATCGCGCCAAAGATGTTGCCATTATCCATGGACCTCCGGGTACAGGTAAAACCACCACCTTGATCGCGGCGATCGTCCAAACCCTTCGAAGCCATCCCCAGGTATTGGTCTGTGCACCCAGCAATGCCGCGGTGGATTTGTTGGTGGAAAAATTGATCGATAATGGTATCACAACACTTAGAATTGGTCATCCTGCAAGGGTGGATGATAAAATCCTTTCCCAAACATTGGACGCAAAGGTTGCGTTGCACGAAAGTTATAAAGACCTCAGAAAACTCCGAAAATCTGCGGATGAATACAGGAAAATAGCGCGGAAACACAAACGCAATTTTGGTCCAGAGGAACGGATGCAGCGAAAACGACTCCTCGATGAAGTCACAAGATTGAGAAATGATGCCGAAAATCTGGAAAATTACATTCAATATGATATTTTTCAGAAAACGCAGGTCATTGCATCCACTTTGGTTGGCGCGAACAACAAATCCTTGAAAGGGATCAATTTCCCGGTGGTATTCATAGATGAGGCTGGACAGGGATTGGAAGCGGCCACCTGGATTCCGATTTTGAAGGCCGATAAAGTAGTGATGGCAGGGGATCATTGCCAATTGCCTCCCACCATCAAGTCCTATGAGGCAGCAAAAAACGGTTTGAGTGAGACCCTTTTCGAGAAAGTGATCAAGAGGCAAGCCCAAGCTTCCGTGATGCTCAGGCTGCAATATCGAATGCCTGAAAAAATAATGGGCTTTTCCAGCAAGTATTTTTACAGAAACGAATTGGAAGCTGCGGAGAACACAAAAAGCCACTTTTTGTTGGAGGACGAACCCGTTTTGACCTTCATCGATACGGCGGGAAGTGGCTACAGCGAGCATCAAGAAAATGAGTCTTTGAGTACCATGAACCTTCAGGAGGCGAGGTTTACCTTACAATACCTCGAGTCTTTGATCAAAAGGATCGGTATCTCCAATTTGAAAATGAAAGAATGGAACATTGGGCTGATTTCTCCCTATCGTGCACAAGTCAGGAAATTCCAGGAATTGATTTTCGAAAGTTTCGAATTCCCAAACCTTAGGTCTTTTTCCGAGTTACTCACCATCAATTCAATAGATGGTTTTCAAGGCCAGGAAAGGGATATTATTGTGATCAGTTTGGTCCGATCCAATGAAACAGGCGAAATTGGGTTTTTATCGGATACCCGAAGAATGAATGTGGCCCTTACCCGTGCCAAAAGGAAATTGGTGGTGATCGGCGACAGCGCAACCCTCAGCAGCAATCCCTTTTACGCGTCTTTTTTGGATTATGTGGACAAAAACGGAAGCTACCACAGCGTTTACGAGTTTTGAAAAGAGGGAGATCAATTCTCCCTTATTTTTTTGCCAAGGGATTCAAAATAGCTGTAATTCAAATAGCTCAAAACATCTCCAAAGGCAATCGTAGCATCCAACATTTCTTTTGGAACATCCCTGCTTCTCAACCTCGCCAGAAGCAACCCATAAATGCCATTGACGCAAACCTGGATTTCGTGTTTAGGGGATTTCTCTCCCGCTTCAAGGATCATTCTGATCACATGTGGTTTTGCTTTTGTATAAATGTCAAAATACGTCTGGTCTGACTTCAAAAGTTCCCAATGGATTTTTGCCAGTGCTTCCACACTTTCCTGGGTGGCCTCCAAATGTCCTTCATTCAATTTTCCTTCAGCTTTCATTGAAGCGATCAGTCCTTCAAACCAATCATAAGTTTCGTTTTTTTGCTCCTCGGAAATCGGATAATGGGCAATTACATATTGTTTGATGTCGGCGATTTCAAATGCATATGCCCGCAAAAGATCCTCCATCTGGTACATGTAAATGATGTATTCCCCTATATTTTTGGTTTTTTTGTTTTCGGCAACTTCTTTCATAAAGCTTTAATTTTGGGCAAAGATAGTGAAAACTAATTTTTTGACCTTTTACAGGCAAACATATCTCGAGAGGAGGAGTTTTGATTTTATGCAGGGCAAAATGGTTTAATAATCCGATTTTTACCTATTTTTGCCCACAGAATGGATATGCAAAAAATTAGGAATTTCTGTATCATTGCCCACATTGATCATGGCAAGAGTACACTGGCCGATCGCCTCCTTGAATTTACCAACACGGTAACAGGCAGGGAAATGCAGGCTCAATTGTTGGACAATATGGATCTTGAGCGTGAGCGTGGCATCACCATCAAGTCTCATGCGATCCAAATGAAATACATGTATAAGGATGAAGAGTACACCCTCAATCTGATCGATACCCCAGGTCATGTGGATTTTTCTTATGAAGTCTCTCGATCAATTGCTGCCTGTGAAGGTGCATTGTTGATCGTGGATGCTTCTCAGGGGGTCGAGGCCCAAACAATTTCCAATCTTTATTTGGCAATGGGCCATGACTTGGAAATCATCCCGGTTTTGAACAAAATTGACCTTCCTGGAGCAGACCCTGAGGCTGTCGCGGATGAAGTGATTGAATTGATCGGCTGTGATCGGGAAGATATTGTTTTGGCCTCCGGAAAGGAAGGAATTGGCATAGAAGATATCCTTCATGCAGTGATCCACCGGATTCCAGCGCCCAAAGGAGATCCAGAAGCGCCTCTTCAAGCCATGATTTTTGATTCTGTCTACAATCCCTTCAGGGGAGTGGAAGTTATTTTCAGGATATTCAATGGAACCATTCACAAAGGAGATAGAATCAAATTTGTCAATACGGGCCAGGAATATTTTGCCGATGAAATCGGAATCTTGGGGGTAAAACAAATCCCCCAAAAAACCTTGAGTGCCGGTGATGTAGGTTATCTGATTTCGGGAATCAAAGTTGCAAAAGAAGTGAAAGTGGGGGATACAATCACCCATATCAAACGTCCCTGCAGCGTCGCCATCAAAGGGTTTGAAAATGTCAAACCAATGGTTTTTGCGGGTATCTATCCTGTAGAGACAACCGAATTTGAGGAATTGAGAGCTTCCATGGAGAAACTCCAGTTGAATGATGCCTCCTTGGTTTGGGAACCGGAGACTTCAGCTGCACTGGGATTTGGTTTTCGTTGTGGATTTTTGGGGATGCTCCACATGGAGATCGTCCAGGAAAGACTCGAAAGGGAATTCAATATGACCGTGATCACTACGGTGCCATCGGTTCAGTTCAGGGCTTTGATGCAGAATGATGTCTTCAAAATTGTCAATGCGCCGTCGGATATGCCTGACCCAACGCTTTTCAAGCACATTGAGGAGCCTTTTGTCAAAGCTTCCATTATTACGGCCGCTGAATATGTTGGTCCAGTAATCCAGCTTTGTATGGACAAAAGGGGTCAGATCAAAAACCAGGTGTATTTGACTTCCGAAAGGGTTGAATTGACTTTTGACATGCCTTTGGCTGAAATTGTTTTTGACTTCTTCGATAAACTCAAAACCATCTCTAGGGGCTATGCTTCCTTGGATTATGAAATGAAAGGCTACCAACAATCTCATATGGTTCGGTTGGACGTCATGCTCAATGGGGAAGTGGTAGATGCTTTGTCTGCCATTGTGCATCGGGATAAAGCGTATGATTGGGGCAAAAGACTGTGTGAAAAATTGAAGGAGTTGGTGCCGAGACAAATGTTTGAAATCGCAATTCAAGCGGCTATAGGCTCCAAAATCATCGCTCGAGAAACGGTAAAAGCCCTTCGTAAAAACGTATTGGCGAAGTGTTACGGTGGTGATATTTCCAGAAAGCGAAAGTTGTTGGAAAAACAGAAGAAAGGTAAAAAGAGAATGAGACAGGTTGGCAACGTGGAAATTCCACAGGAGGCTTTCATGGCCGTGCTGAAACTTGATTGATTTTCATTTCTTAAAAAACATAAAATAACCATGCCCTTAATCATAGACGGTAAGAAAACATCCGAGGATATCAAGCAGGAAATCGCTGCTCGCGTCAAAGAAATCAAGAACGAAGGAGGTAAAATCCCACACTTGGCTGCGGTTTTGGTCGGAAATGATGGTGCAAGCCAAACCTATGTGGGGGCAAAAGTAAAATCCTGTGAGCAAGTCGGGTTTCAATCTACCTTGGTTAGACTGAATGAAGATGTCACTGAAGATGAATTGTTGAGGGTGGTGGACGAAATCAATGACAATCCCGACATTGACGGACTCATCGTCCAGTTGCCATTGCCCAATCATATTTCCATCCAAAAAGTAACCAATAAGATCAGACCTGAAAAGGATGTGGATGGTTTTACACCTGCCAATGTCGGAAGAATGGCCTTGGGATGGCCTACTTATGTTTCAGCGACGCCCTACGGCATTGTGGAATTATTGAAGAGGTACGAAATAGAAACTTCGGGTAAACATTGTGTGGTGATAGGGAGAAGCCATATCGTGGGTTCCCCGATGAGCATATTGATGGCCCGGAATGAATATCCGGGAAACTGTACCGTGACACTCACCCACAGTCGGACCAAAAATCTGGCTGAAATTGCGAAGACTGCCGATATTTTGATTGTGGCTTTGGGAAAACCTGGATTCGTAACCGCTGACATGGTCAAAGAAGGCGCTGTCGTGATTGATGTTGGGATTCATAGGATTGCCGACGCAACAAAAAAATCAGGCTTTAGATTGGTCGGGGACGTTAAATTTGAGGAAGTCTCCCAAAAAGCTTCCGCCATCACGCCCGTTCCGGGTGGAGTAGGTCCCATGACGATTGCATCCCTGCTTTACAATACCTTGTTGGCGGCCGAAAAGAAGGTGTATTAAGTCCAATTTTTGGGCTGAGGATATTGCGGGATCGATTCTTCCTTTGTGAAGTTTAAGGTTCAACAATGTACTGACCCTAATAGTCAGCAGTTTCCGTACCGACTTGGCTGCGTCCGGATTATTTGCTTAAAAAATCCTCATTTCTACTTGCAGGGAATGGCAAACCTTTCTACTTTTGCTGACCCTAATTGCGCACGTGGTGAAATTGGTAGACACGCCACTTTGAGGGGGTGGTGCCCGTTTGGGTATGGAAGTTCGACTCTTCTCGTGCGCACAAAAAGCCCCGAATTTCGGGGCTTTTTTTATTTGCGGTTGTTTGAATGCTGGGATTTTTGTTTACTTTTTCAATCGATTCAATTCTCACATCAAATGACACAAATCACCAAAATCTCTGTCTTGGCAGGAATGTTTTTTTTCTTACTGGCCCAAGCTTCATTCAGTCAAAATGCTCAATTTCCAATTGTAAAAGGACATGGTGGAATTTATGAAATTCCAGATGCAACCGAAAATCCGGATCCAAATGCGGTCTACAAGATAATTGTTGACCTGACATTTTCGGCAGAGGATCCTACCAAGGTGAATCGAATGGTTGACAACATCGCCAGAATGATCAACCTACATGGATTGGCGGGGACTCCCAAGGAAAACATCAAGGTAAAAGTGGTCGTCCATGGAGGCGCGATCTTTACTGTCTTGAAAGATGAAGCCTATGAGAAGCTCTATGGAGTCAAAAACCCCAATTTGGATGTGTTTAAGGCTTTGCAGGAAAGTGGGGTGGAAGTTTACATTTGTGGTCAATCTTTGTTAGCAAGAGCATTACGCACTTCTGACGTTTGGGAAGGGACCCAAATTGCTTTGTCTGCTTTGACGACGCTTACTACCTATATCCCTCAGGGATATGTTTATTTTAAGTTTTAAAAAAAAATAAATCTAAAGGGAGATTTCATCCGGTAAATGTTTGAAATGTTTTCTGTGGATGGGTGTCAATCCCAATGTCCTGATTCCATCCCTGTGTCTCTTTGTTGGATAACCAGCATTGGATTCCCAACCATAACCAGGATAGGTTTTGGCGTATTCGGCCATTAAATGATCGCGATAGACTTTTGCCAAAATAGAAGCAGCAGCGATGGAAGCAAAATTCTCATCTCCTTTGATCACACAACTGTAAGAATAAGGAAGGTGGGTATTGAAACGGTTGCCATCGATAAGCAGGTGTTCCGGCTGGATGATAAGGCCCTCTATCGCCCTGTTCATGGCCAAAAAAGAGGCGTGGAGGATGTTGATTGTGTCAATCTCCTCCACGCTTGCTTCCGCGACTGCCCAAGCAATTGCATTTGATTTTATCTCCAAAATCAGGCTTTCGCGATTGGTTTTTGTTAATTTTTTGGAATCGTTGATCAACGCATTCGCATACTGCGCAGGAAGAATGACGGCCGCTGCCACCACCGGCCCACAGAGACAACCTCGCCCAACTTCATCGCAGCCTGCCTCCAACCGATTAGATTCTAAATAAGGTCGTAGCATTTGTCGTTGGTGCATCTTCCTCTTCTCCCTTCTCTTTGTAATACTTATGGATCATCTCTGCTACCAGTCCCGTCCAGCCTGTTTGGTGCGAAGCACCCAATCCACGTCCATCCTCACCATGGAAATACTCATAAAAGAGAATGTAATCCTTGAAATGTGGATCCTCCTGCATCTTTTTACAGTTGCCATAGACAGGACGATACCCATGTTCATTTTTCATGAAGATTTTCATGTTTCTTAGGGAAAGTTCTTTTGCGATCAGATCCATGGTCAGGTAGTTTCCTGATCCTGTGGGATATTCGATGGAAAATTCACCCCCGTAGTAGAAGTCAAACTTTTTCAAGGACTCAATAATCAGGAAATTAATAGGGAACCAAATGGGGCCCCTCCAATTTGAATTTCCTCCGAACATGAGTGAATCCGATTCTCCTGGAGTATACCTCACGGTCAAAACATCACCATTCATCCGCATGCTGTAGGGATGTTTTTCATGTGCTTTTGACAATGACCTGATGCCGAATTCACTGAGGAATTCTTGGGGATTCAGCATTTTTTGCAAAATACTTTTCATTCTATGTCCCCTTAGCAATGAAAACAGTCTTCGCTTTTCATTCCCGGGTTGAATCCAGCTGGAAACCAAGGCTGCCAATTTTGGCTTTTCCCGCATGAAGAAATCCATTCTTCGCCTAAACTCAGGCAGTCCTTCAAACATTTCTTCACGAATAGGCTCAACAGCAAACAATGGGATGATTCCCACGATTGACTTCACTTTCATCACCTTCGGCTCTTTTCCTGGGAGATGCAATACATCGTAGAAGAAATTGTCTTCGTCATCCCAAAGACTGATGTTTTCTCCAGAAATGTTGCTCATCGCTCCTGCGATGTATAGAAAATGTTCCAGGAATTTGGTCGCTGTGAATTGATAAACTTTGTTGAAAGCGCAGAGGTCAAGGGATATCCGCAGCATGTTGAGGGAAAACATGGCCATCCATGAGGTCGCATCTGCCTGCTCCAGTTTTCCGCTGTATTTGTGGGCATGACTCCTGTCAAATACCGAGATATTGTCCAAGCCTAAGAAACCGCCTTCGAATATATTCTTTCCGTCATTGTCTTTCTGGTTGATCCACCAAGTGAAATTGAGCATGAGCTTATGGAATGCCCTTTCAAGGAATTCCTGGTCCCCTTTGCCGCCATTCATCTTTTTGTCAATTTGATAAACGCGTTGGACAGCATAGGCATGAACAGGTGGGTTGACATCGCTAAAATTCCACTCATAAGCAGGAATCTGCCCGTTGGGATGCATGTACCATTCATTGAGCAGGAGGACCAATTGGTTTTTGGCAAAATCGGGGTCTATTCTGGCTATGGGGATACAATGGAAGGCCAAATCCCAAGCGGCATACCATGGATATTCCCATTTGTCGGGCATGGAAATGATGTCATAATTCTGTAAATGTCGCCACTTATTATTTCTCCCTTTTTTTCTTGCGACAGGTGGAACGTATCTTCCTGTATCACCTTCCAGCCAGCGCTCCACATTATAATAGTAGAATTGTTTGCTCCACATCATTCCTGCATAGGCTTGCCGCTGGATATTGAGATGGTCTGCGTCCTTTACTCTTTTTTGGATTTCCAGATAAAATTCATCGGCTTCATTGTGCCGATTTTCCATGATTTCCTCAGCAGTGACCGTTTCGTCGGTCATGCTTTGATGGGTCATTCTGAATTTCACTACCTCTTTTCCTCCGGCAGGAATGGTTAATTTATAGATGGCAGCGGCCTTGGTTCCGAAATCATCCGGATTAAGATGGTTGTCATTTCCATCAATCAGGTAATCATTGATGGCATCCTTTAGGAATTTTTTTTCGTTTTTGATCCCGTAAAGTTTTTCTCGATTGGTTTCGTTGTCACAAAACTTTAATTCTGGAGTACCTTCAAAATTGAAAAAATAATTTCCTGATTTGGGAGAAAAGGCTGTTATGTTGTTTTCATCTGTTTTGTAAAGTTTGGGCATAAAAGGCTCATGGCCCGTGAACCAAGTTTTTCTGAACCACATAGTGGGCATTACCCAGATTTCGGCATCCTCACTCCCCCTATTGTGAATGGTGGCGATGCCTACCAAATCCTCTATATCTTGCTTGGCATACTCTAGGAAAATATCGAAATAAGCGTCGTCATCAAAAATACCTGTATCGATCAGTTCATATTCCTTGTCCGCCTTGGTTCTTCTTCTGTTTTCATCTATCAAGTCACTGTAAGGAAATTCGCGCTGAGGATACTTGTAAAGCATCTTCATGTAGCTGTGGGTGGGTGTGGAGTCAAGATAGTAATAGATTTCCTTCACATCTTCCCCGTGGTTTCCCTGATTTCCGGTAAGTCCAAAGAGCCTTTCCTTGATCAAGGGATCTTTTCCGTTCCAAAATGCCCACGCAATGCAAAGCTTTTGCTTGTAATCACAAACGCCACCAATTCCTTCTTCCCCCCAACGGTAAGCCTTGCTCCGCGCTTCTTCATGGGTCACGTTTTCCCAAGCCGAGCCATCAAGACTGTAATCTTCGCGTACCGTTCCCCATTGTCTTTCCGTAAGATAAGGTCCCCATTTTTTCCAATGCTTCTTCCTATCGCGGTCCTCTTCCAGCCTTATTTTTTCTATATTCATTGATGTAATTCGCAAATAAACAATCACGAATTTATCGAATTTTGGATTAAGGATGATGCGAATGCACTTTTGGGGGGTGATTTTTTTTAAAATTAATATTCCGCAACCGATTGAAATCTCTCAAATGGGCATTTATGAAAAAAAATAAAAGAGGGAATTATTACCTAGATTTGGATTATCAAAACTTTTTTTGGGCAAAATAAAAAATCAGGAATGGTAGATTACCCGAACATGGCCTTATTTATGGGGTTCGGACCTAGGTTGGTTTCGCCAGAAGTAGATGTCTTATTGGACAAAACTCCTTTAAATATTGACTTAAATTGGGAAACCCAAGATGCGTGGTTTTCGGCTTCCGAAAGGTCTGATCGAAGATGCTTGTCAAACACGCCAAAATCGAAGGATTTTGCAATGGTCCCAACTCCCGCCAGAGAGGCATCCAGCGCATTGCAAGTTTGTTCAAAATGCTTTTTGACAGGAACCATCATCACAGGTTTTCCGAGGTACATCGCTTCACAGATGGATTCAAATCCAGCAGTGCTGACAAAACCCCTGCATTTTGCCATTTTTGTTAAAAACAATCGGTCATTTACCTGGTGGAAGACCACGTTTGGAAGTGGACAGTATCGTTCCGGCATTCCCATTTTGTCCCAAAAAGCTTCAATTTTTAGCTCGGGATTGTTTTTGGCATAGTGGAGCACTTCTTCGCTGTATCCAGAATTCACCATGTAAGTGAGTATATAATCTCCTTTTTCCGGTTGTAAATCAAAAATTGATTTTCTTAACAATGGGGGCAGAACATGTAAATTACTTCTTTTGCTTTTTGGGAGATTTCGAAAAGAAAGTGCGAAAAATTCGTCTGCCCCCAAGGCGGTGATGTGGGTGTTCAGCTGGAAAAGTATTTTTGGGAGGATATTCCCACTGGGGAAAGGGAAATCAGGATGTAAGCTGAGGTATTGATGGCCAATGACCCATAATCTACAGGAGGGTCTGTATCTTGCATTGTAAAGACCACCAAGCAAATCATAAAAATTCAGGAGAATGTCGGGTTGATGCTTGGAAACCAATTCGTGGATTTTCCGCAAGCTCCTTTGGAATGTTGGTAAATTCCGAAGGTTTTTCCGAATTGTTTTTCCCAACAATACTCCCTTGTGATTTTTGTCAGTGACGAAATTTGGACTTTCTACCAGAAGAAGTGGGCAAGTCAATTTCTCCTTCACAAAATCCGGGATTTCCCTTCTCTGGCTGGTCCCAATGCAGACTGCCGCAACTTCATGTCCCATTTCATCAAGCATTTCAAAAAGTGAGATGGCCTGGGTCATGTGTCCCCTTCCTTCTCCCTGGACAATAAACACGAATTTCATGTCAGAACTGAAAGGGGTGGATAATCTCTGAGTTCAGTAATCCTTGGAACGCTACCGTTTTCAATTCCCTGTGGATCTCCAATGGAGCGATCTCATTTTCAGGTTTTTGCTTGAAATCAATCTCGTTGTAATAGATCAATTGCCAATTCCCGTCGTGGTCTTCGGCCAATGCGCTCATTGTTTCCACCCAATCGCCGGAATTTAAATAGTGAATTCCGTCGATCATTCTGTTTTCGGGATGGTGAATATGCCCACAAATTATTCCGTCGCATCCTTTGGCTTTGGCCATTTTGGAAAGTTCTTCCTCATATTGGTCAATGTAGGAAACAGCTGATTTTACCTTGCCTTTTACATACTGGCTGAGGGAAAAATAGGGGAGACCTCTTTTTCTTCTCTGAAAATTGACCATCCTGTTGATCCAAAGTAAAAAAGTGTAGCCAATATCGCCCAAATATGCAATCCAACGAAGATTGGTTGTGATGCTGTCAAAAATATCTCCGTGGGTAATGAAATATTTTTTTCCGTGGCTTTCATAAACCATGTCTGTTTGGATAGACAGATTTCCGATCTTTAGGGGTAAAATCTGATCTAAGAAATCATCATGATTGCCCCGAAGGTAAAAAACCTTGGTATTGTCCTGCTCCATCATTTTGAGCATTCTATTGAAAAACCGGGTGTGTTTTCTTTTCCAGGAGCCGGATTTTTTGAGTTGCCATCCATCGATGATATCCCCGTTCAGGATCAGATTTTCACATCGGTAAGTCTTGAGAAACCTGCTTACCTCCTTTGCTTTTGATCCCTTGGTGCCCAAGTGGACATCTGAGATCACGATGGTTTTGAAATGAGTTTTCAAATGCTATCTGTTTTGCTTGCAAGCTACAACAGCAGTTTGAACTGGTCATGACGTGATTGTTATGAAAACAATATCCTTTTAGAATTTGAGTTGGGCATTGTCAAGAGAAAGTTAAGGGAAAGCAAATAAAAAAAAGAATCATGAATGTAGGGGAGAGTCAACGGCCTTATTCCGGGAATTGCACCGCTTACCAGTTGATTGGGGAATCCCTATTTTATCCGTTGAATATCAACTTGAAAGTTGTCCCCTCACCGAGTGTTGACCGGACTTGGATGTTTCCTTTGTGTCTCCTCATGATCTGCTTGGAAAGACTGAGTCCGATGCCGGAGCCGGTCTTTTTGGTGGTGAAAAAAGGGATGAAGATTTTCGACAATGCTTCTTCTTCTATGCCTTTCCCGGAGTCTTTGACTTCCAAGATGATTTTGCCTGCCTCGTCGATGAAGGCTTCCAAGGTAATGATCCGGAAAGGGGAATCCTCAACGGCATGGATGGCATTCTGGATCAGATTAATCAGGACTTGTTCGATTAAATTTTGGTCCCCAAAAAGAATGAGGTCTTCTGGGTTGATATGTTTTTTTAGAAGGATTTGATTTCTTTCAAACTGGTTTTGAAGTAGGGTCTCCATTTGATCAAATAGATTTTGGATTGAAATCGCTCGGAATTTTGGAGTAGGGATATGGGCGAGGCTTCTAAAATCGCTCACAAAATTGATCATCCCCTCACTCCGCTTTTCTATCGTGCTGATTGCCATAAGGTAATCCTCCAGGTCTTGGGGTGGCACGGGAATGTTGTCCTCGATTTTGGACTCCAATTCACCTTTGATCGTCGCGGCAAGTGATGATATGGGGGCAATGGAATTCATGATTTCATGGGTGAGCACCTTGACCAGGTTTTGCCAAGCCTCCATTTCTTTTTCCTCCAATTCACTTTGGATATTTTGAAGCGAGACCAATTTGAATTTCACGTCCCTCATGACCAACTCAATCACGTACACCGAAAGCTGCATGATTCCGTCCGGATGGGCGATTTTGATCAGTTCGCTTCCTCCAGTACGCAGACTATGAATGGCTTGGTAGAGCTCTTTGTTGATTTTATCGACTTCATTGATGTTGATTAACTGACCGATGTCCAACATCCTTTTTGCGGCGGTGTTGATGATTTGGACTTTTCCTTCTTCGTCGAAGGTGATCAAACCAATGCTCAAGTGTTGGAAAACTGAGCGGAAGTACTGGTAGTTCGCCTCTTTCTCCGCCTGATCTTCCTGGAGCTTGGCCAGGATGGCATTGAATTCGATGTGGAGATCATCAGTTTCTGTCCCATCAAATTTGACCGGATAAAGCGTGGTATAATTGTCTTGTTTGATATTGTTGAGAAACTGACGCACTTTTTTAAAGGAGCTTTCGGCATAGCCCAATAAAAAAATGATCTGCGCCGACACCAGAATGACAAAAAGGGAAATCGCAAAGACTCCCGTACCGCTGAAAATGGTGTAGGCGAGTAGAAATAGAGAAATGGCGAGAAGGATAATCCTTCCCAACAAACCAACTTTATAATCCATATTTTTCTAATCTTCTATACAAAGATGCTCGGGTTAGCCCGAGTTCTTTGGCTGCTTTAGAAATATTTCCCCCATTTTTGTCAATGGCTTTTTGGATGACATTCTTTTCGACCTCATCCAAATTGAAGCTTGCAGGGGCGGAGACTTTTTCATTCGTTGGTTTGGCTGACAAAAAGAAAAAATCACGACTGTCCAGCTCATCGCTTTCTGCCATGATGATGGCCCTTTCTATCGCATGTTGCAGTTCCCGTATGTTTCCCGGCCAATTGTACCGCTGGAGGAGTTGCATTGCCGCAGGTTTGAAGCCACGGAATTCCTTCCTGTACTTTTGTGAATAGATTTTCAGGAAATGTTCTGCCAAAACAGGGATGTCATCCTGCCTTTCCCTTAAGGGTGGAAGAAAAATTTCCACAGTATTGATCCGATAGAGTAAATCCTGTCGGAAGCCATTTTCCATTACCATCTCATGCACATGCATGTTGGTGGCACAGATGAGTCGAATGTCCACGGGAATGGCCTTGTTGGTGCCAATGCGGGTAACCTCCCTTTTCTGAAGAACGGTGAGTAGTTTGGATTGAAGAGGCATGCTGAGGTTGCCAATTTCGTCCAAAAAAAGCGTTCCCTGATCAGCAATCTCAAACCTTCCTGCCCGGTCTTCTTTTGCGTCTGTGAATGCACCTCTTTTGTGACCAAACAATTCGCTCTCAAATAGGGATTCCGTGATCGAACCCATGTCTACTCCCACAAATATTTCATCCTTACGAAGGGATCTGTCATGGATTGCTCTGGCAATCAATTCTTTTCCAGTTCCGTTTTCTCCCAAAATCAAAATATTCGCATCCGTCTTGGCTACTTTGTCGATGATGGAAAAAATGTTTTTCATGGAGGCACTGTGGCCGATAATGTCTGTATAAGGTTTCTTTAGATCCGATTGAAGCTGTTTCTGCTTTTTGGAGAGTTTGTCCACTGTGTCATAACTCTCTTTAAGCCGAGAAGCGGAAGTCAATGTGGCCAAGAGTTTCTCATTTTGCCAAGGTTTAAGGATAAAGTCAGATGCTCCTTCTTTCAATGCCCGAACGGCCATTTCCACATCTCCAAATGCTGTGATCAAGATGACGACAGCTTTAGGATCTATTTCTTTGATTTGTTTTAACCAATGGAAACCCTCTTTGCCGGAGGTGGTGTCTTCCGTAAAGTTCATGTCCAAAAGGATCACATCATAACTGTTGTTGTTGACCAAAAAGGGGATTCTCCGTGGATCTTTTTCGATGCTTACTTCCTTTGCATGTTTTTTCAACAGCATTTTAGCGGCAAACAATAAGTCTTCATTGTCATCAATGATCAGGATTTTTCCGAGTGTTTGGTTTTCCATAATATTCTTTTTTTAAATACCAGTCAAAATGGTGCCATTTCCATAAATGCCTAAATACCCATTGGTTAGACAAATTTATTGATTTTTTTGTTCATAATCGAACACAATTATCGCAAAATCGCACACTTTTCCAAACTACTTCTGCAATGGTTTTTATCCCTTTCAAAAATTATTAACTTTGTGTCCTTACAAAATCTAAAAAAATATTATGTCAGTAGCAAGCAAAGGAAATTCAGTAAAAGTTCACTACACAGGAAAGTTAACCGACGGAACGGTTTTCGACTCATCCGAGAATAGGGAGCCGCTTCAATTTACCCTTGGTGATGGAAATATGATCAAAGGATTTGATGCAGCTGTTTACGGCATGGCAATCGGTGACGACAAGAGCATCACGATTCCTTCTGTAGAGGCCTATGGTGAAAAGAGAGAAGATATGATGGTGGAGATACCTTTGACAGAGGTTCCTGAGCATATCAAGCCAGAAGTTGGAATGGAGTTAAGTCTTCAGGGCCAAAACGGTCAACCGATGCCTGTAAAGGTGGTGAACGTGGATGCCGAAAAAATAACATTGGATGCAAACCATCCTTTGGCAGGTCAGGACTTGATATTTGACATCAAACTGGTTGAAATTATATAATCAATCTCAATGATATTCAAAAAATACCCGGGAAACTGTTTTTCAGCTTTTCCGGGTATTTTTCATTTGTCGCGAAGTGGCGTATCTTCTTTTTTGTAGATGGATATTTGGCCTGGGTCGAATAGCAGCACCGAATTTGGGTTGACCAAAATATTTTTAGAGTTTGAGTTTGCCGGAAGAGGAATTTTTTCTTGTATCCCCGATTGGAAATTCATGAGGATTATTTCTCCTTTTGAAATAAATACCAGATTGTTTTTCCAAAAAGATAATTTTAGATCCAACACAATCGGAAGGGACCGAATAAAATTTGCTTGATTATCAAAAATATATACTCCTTCGTTTTTGATATTCAAGAAAACCATGTTTTGGTATTCTTTGATTTCGATGATTTCAAGGTCCGAATTTTTCAGAACAAGGTTTAAAGGTTGCTGTTGGATGACCAGGTTGCGTCGGTAATCCAATTGTTTCAGAGAAAAATCAGACTCGTCAAAGACCCAAATGATATTGTTATTGCCCAATGTGGCAGCCTTGGCTAAAAAAATATTATCCTGTTGGATTTTGTTTTCGGTGATGGGATTGAGAAAGCGATCTAGAATTCGATATTCCTGAAGATCAGTAGAAAAAGTAAAGATGTTAACTGTCCAAGAAGCCTCTAATTGAGACAATCTGCCTTGCCTGCTTGGAGAGAAAATATTTTGGAAGTTCCCATCTCTGTCGAATTGGGAAATATTCCCCTCTAGATTGGCAACGAAGATAAACCCTTGGTTATCCATAGAAACCAGATGGATTCTTTCCAACGGGATATTGGCATGTTGATTCCATGTTGATGTCTGTGCAAATCCTCCAAATGTGAGGAGCATGGAAGTCAAAACCAGGAACATCCTTGTCATCATTGAAAGGTTTTGATTTTAAATTCCTTGCCGTCAAATTCACCATAGGTAAAGTGATTTACCCATTCTCCCAAATTGAAATATCGCGATGATTTGCCAACGGGAAGATCCAGTGGGAGATGGCGGTGGCCAAATATATAATAATCAAAATGGCGGTGTTCTTGAATGGTTTTGCAATACTGCCATAGCCATTCATCTTCACCTTTGAATTCGTTTTCGTTTTTCAGGTCATTGGTGATGCGGCTGCTGCCTGACCATTTTTGGGCAAACTTTATCCCAAGATCTGGATGTACCCATTTGAAAAGCCATTGGCATGCACTGTTGGTGAAGATTTTTTTCAGGATTTTATACCTGTTGTCCCCAGGTCCCAATCCATCACCATGTCCAATCAAAAACTTTTTGTTTTCGATCTGAAGTTCTATTGGGTTTTGATGTACGGGTATCCCAAGTTCATCGGTAAAATAATTTTTCATCCACAGGTCATGGTTTCCCGTGAAAAAACAAATTGGGATATTTTTATCCCTTAGTTGCGCGATTTTACCTAGAAACCGAATAAATCCTTTTGGAACGACTTTTTCATATTCAAACCAAAAATCAAATATGTCCCCAACCAAAAAGATGGCAGCGGCTTCGTCTTCGATTGAATTCAGCCATTGAATGATTTTATCTTCGCGAATCTTGCTGCTTTTTTCATCAGGTGCCCCCAAATGGAAATCCGAGGCGAAAAAAACTTTCTTTTGATGAAGTTGAATGTTCATGTTTTGGGAATGATTTTTCAAAGATAAAAAAATACAGGTAACAGAAATGAAAAAGCCTCCCGATTGTGGGAGGCTTTTATGCTTTTACTGATAATATCAATCTTTGTTTTCACTGATGTTTTGAACTTCCGCTTCAGCAGGATCTTCAGGTTTTTCGTCTTTAGCGACTTCTTTTTCTGAAACCTCAACTTTAACAGGTACTTTTTTGGTATAGGCCTCATAAGTGGTCTCCTTGGCAAAGGGTCTCTTTCCAATCAACCTTTCCAAATCAGATTGGAATATGATTTCTTTCTCGAGAAGTTCTTGGGCCAAAGTTTCTACCTCAGCCTTTTTGCTGTTCAATAAAGCTTTCGTCCTTTCATATGCCTGAGAGATAAGTTTTCGGACTTCCTCATCGATGGTTTCAGCAGTGGTTTCGGAATAGGGCTTTGTCATCTTGTAGTCGTTTCCTTTGCTTTCGTAGAAAGAAACGTTTCCGATCTTGTCATTCATACCATAAACAGTGACCATGGAATAGGCAACTTTGGTTACTCTTTCCAAATCACTCAAGGCTCCGGTGGAGATCTTGCCAAAGATAATCTCTTCTGCAGCTCTTCCTCCCAATGTCATACAGATTTCATCCAAAAGTTGTTCGGTTTGATAAAGGAACTGTTCTTTTGGAAGATACTGCGCATAGCCCAAGGCTGCGATCCCCCTAGGAACGATACTTACTTTCACCAATGGATCCGCATGCTCAAGGAACCAACCCGCCACTGCATGACCTGCCTCATGGTAAGCCACAATTCTCTTTTCTTCAGGAGAAATGATTTTGGTTTTCTTTTCCAATCCACCAATGACACGGTCAACGGCATCTTGGAAATCCTGCATGTCCACCGCAGATTTGTTTCTCCTTGCGGCGATCAACGCGGCTTCGTTGCACACGTTGGCAATTTCTGCTCCCGCAAAACCCGGGGTTTGGGCCGCCAGTTTCTTCGGGTCAATGTCATCTGCCACTTTTATAGGCGCCAAATGCACCTTGAAGATGGCTTCCCTTCCCACGATATCCGGTTTGTCAATGCTGATTTGTCTGTCAAATCGTCCAGCTCTCAACAAAGCGCTGTCCAATACGTCAGGTCTGTTGGTCGCAGCCAAGACGATAACACCTGAATCTGTGCCAAAACCATCCATTTCCACCAAAAGGGAATTCAATGTGTTTTCACGCTCATCGTTTGAACCAGGCATTTGACCTTTGCCCCGAGACCTACCAATGGCATCAATTTCATCGATGAATATAATACAAGGGGCTTTTTCCTTGGCTTGTTTGAACAGATCCCTTACACGTGCAGCACCAACTCCGACAAACATCTCTACGAAATCAGAACCTGACAAAGTAAAGAATGGAACGCCAGCTTCGCCTGCAACAGCTTTCGCCAAAAGAGTTTTACCTGTCCCTGGAGGTCCTACCAACAATGCACCCTTAGGAATTTTACCTCCCAATTTGGTGAATTTTGCAGGGGTCTTCAGAAATTCAACGATTTCTTGAACTTCTTCCTTGGCCTCATCCAATCCAGCCACGTTATCAAAAGTAATTTTGATTTTGGTATCTGCATCAAATAATTGCGCTTTGGATTTACCCACATTGAATATTTGGCCACCTGGTCCGCTTGGTCCGGACATTCTTCGCATCATGATCCAAAACAGTAGGAACAAAAGTATGAGGAAGCCGAAGCTTGAGAACCAATTGGTCCAGCTTTCTTGGGTTTTTGCGGTATATCCAATCCTGGAATCAATCGGCATATCCGCCTCCAAGGCATCGAAATATTCAATGAACTTATCTACGGATGCGATTCTGACCTGATAATGCGGGCCTGTTGGATTGAAAAACGGGCTATTGGCTTCCAGTTCATCTTTGTATTTGTTGTTCTGTAGAGACTCTGGTCTAAGTGTGACTTCTACGGAGTTTTGATTGTAGATGACCACCACTTTTGACACATCGTTCGCCAGATACATGTCCTCAAACTTTTTTAGCGTGACGTCAATCACAGCACTCCGCTGATTGAACCACGTGACGCCTATCAAGACGATGACCGCGGTGATGATCAACCAGAGCTGAAAATTCGGCTTTTGAGGTGTTTTTGGTAAGAAACTTTTATTTTTAGTCTTCTCGCTCATTGCTTGCTTGTTATTCTTTTAACTTGTAGTAAAACGAATTTGGAAAGTGAAAGTTCAAATCGATTTTCAATCAATATGCTTCACTTCGGCATCGCCCCACAATTCTTCGAGTCCATAGAACTGTCTTTTGTCCTTCAGGAAAATATGAACTACAACATTCACATAGTCCATTAGGATCCATTCTTTGTTATTCTTCCCTTCACTTCTCCAAGGCTTTTCCTTATTGGTTTTTTGAACCTCTGCTTCTACGGATTCGGAAATGGCTTCAATCTGGGTGTCAGAATTTCCTGAACAAATCACAAAAAAATCAGTGAATGAATTTTTCAAGCCTCTCAGGTCCATTACGACAATGTCGGAAGCTTTTCTTTCTTCCATTCCTTTTACAATTACTTTACTCAGCGCTTCTGCTGTCATATATTTTTTTATTTAACGTATATTTCGGATTCCGCTTTACAGAATTTAAATATCCAAATTGAAAGACAAATTAACTAATTACAATGTATAAATTCCTTGCCAATACGATTTTTTTGGGGAAAGATATTATTTCTCTGACAGAGTGTCATTCGACCAATGACCTTGCCATGGAAAGAGTCAAGGCAAAGGTGGCTGCCGAAGGAAGTATCATCATTTCTGAAAAACAAACCAAAGGTAGGGGACAAAGAGGGAACCAATGGCAAAGCGAGGCGGGTAAAAATTTGACTTTTTCCATAATACTGAGGCCTGATTTCCTCGATCCCACTGAACAGTTTGACATGAATATAGCCGTATCCCTTGCGATTTGGGAAGTTTTGAATGATTATGCCAATGGTTTGAAGGTCAAATGGCCCAATGATCTTTATCATGAATCCGAAGGGAAAATCGGTGGTATCCTGATCGAAAACAGTATTGGAAGCAGAGGAATTGATTTTTCTGTGATTGGCATTGGTTTGAACATCAATCAAAAAGATTTCGCGATTTCAGGTGCCAGTTCCCTGTACAACCTGTCAGGTTTGGAATTTGACAGGTGGGAGGTTTTTAAACTGCTCATTCAGGCTTTGGAAAAAAAATACATGATGCTCAAAAAAGGGGGAAGGGAATTCCTCCGTGCTTCTTATATCCAAAACCTGTATCAATTTGGGGAATTGAAAAGCTATGAGGATGGTGAGAAATTCCTGGGTAGAATTACCGGAATCACTCAGGAAGGAAAGCTAATCATCGAAAAAGAAAACGGAACCAAGAACCATTATGGCTTTAAAGAAGTTACCTTTTTGTGAAAACCAGGTTTTCTTTTTGTGTCAAAATGCTGTAAATTTGAATTTTAATTCTTGAAATAAACTCTTTAAAATCTTAAATATGTCCGAAATAAAATCAGATAAATTCATCAACTTCAAAGTGAAAGACATTTCACTGGCTGAGTGGGGAAGAAAAGAAATCAGGCTTGCCGAGGCAGAAATGCCAGGATTAATGTCACTTAGGGAAGAATTTGGGCCGACACAACCTTTGAAAGGTGCCAGAATCGCTGGTTGTCTCCACATGACAATCCAAACAGCAGTTTTGATAGAAACCCTTGCTGCCTTAGGTGCAGAGGTAACTTGGTCCTCCTGCAATATTTTTTCAACACAGGATCATGCAGCTGCAGCCATTGCAGCCGCCGGAATTTCAGTTTATGCTTGGAAAGGCATGACTGCCGAAGAATTTGATTGGTGCATTGAGCAAACTATCTTCTTTGGCGAGGATAGAAATCCATTGAACATGATTTTGGATGATGGTGGTGATTTGACCAATATGGTGTTGGATCATTTTCCGGAATTGGTATCTGGAATCAAAGGACTTTCGGAAGAAACCACCACAGGTGTTCATAGATTGTATGAAAGGATGAAAAATGGCACTTTGCCAATGCCTGCGATCAACGTGAATGATTCTGTGACGAAATCCAAATTTGACAACAAATATGGCTGTAAGGAATCTTTGGTGGATGCCATCAGAAGAGCGACAGACGTGATGATGGCAGGTAAAGTTGCTGTAGTCGCAGGTTATGGTGATGTAGGGAAAGGATCTGCGGCTTCTCTCAAAGGAGCAGGTGCAAGGGTGATTGTTACTGAAATAGACCCAATTTGTGCCCTTCAGGCGGCCATGGACGGATTTGCCGTGAAAAAGATGGTCAATGCCATCAGTGAAGCGGATATTGTGGTGACTGCAACAGGGAATATGAATATTATTTCTGAAGTGCATTTTCGCGCCATGAAAGACAAGGCCATTCTTTGTAATATCGGACATTTCGACAATGAAATCGATATGGCTTGGTTGAACAAAAACTACGGACAAACCAAGGATGTCATCAAACCACAGGTAGATCTTTATACGATTGATGGAAAAGAAATCATTGTTCTTGCCGAAGGCAGATTGGTGAACTTGGGTTGCGGTACGGGACATCCTTCTTTTGTGATGTCCAATTCCTTCACGAATCAGACTTTGGCCCAACTTGAGTTGTGGACCAATACGGATCAATATGAGCCAGGCGTTTATGTATTGCCAAAGCATCTTGATGAGAAGGTTGCTGCTTTGCACCTTTCAAAATTGGGTGTTGAATTGGATTTGCTTTCCGCAGATCAAGCCGAGTACATCGGCGTGACTCCAGAAGGACCATTCAAGCCAGAATATTACAGATACTAAGATTCAGTGTAAATCACTATAAGTAAAAAGCCTTTGAAGTCTAAAAGATTTCAAAGGCTTTTTTGTGTTCATGCCTCTGCCAATCAATTCCAAATAAAATGGTGTGCCTGATCAATATAAAATAATAGACTGTTATTTTCGGTATTCAAAATCCCGTCCAAAAACAGGGCGAATTGTGGGGTTAAATGGAAGGGGAATCTCCCCGGGAATTATTTCTGTTGCCACCAATAATCACTTTCCTAATTCTGTTCCCTCTTGCCTAAATACCAAAGTCCGCCCATCGGACAAGGCAATGACAGCTTTTGGTTCACAGGCGCCTTCTTGTTGATATTCAAGATTGTGTCGTAAGGATTGGGTTGGGGTTCTGAATATTTCCCAGTTTTCAAGTCCTTCAGAGGCAAGAACAATTCCCTGTTTCACGCAATTTGTTTTGTAAATACGGGGAAAGGTTTGGGTCATCTTGATTTTTCTTCCAGTCAAATTCCTTCCTTCCAGATTTCCCGATGTTTTATATTCCAATAGAGTGCCGTTTTGAAAAGATAACTGATGGCCAAAACTACCAGATATTTTTGTGGAGGAGCCAAATTCATCAATGATCAACATGTCCTCAAAAAGCTCAGTCCTTTTACTCTGAGGGAAGACTCCACGCGTTTGCTTAAAAATCCGGGTTCCTTCTATTTTTGTAGTTCCGATGCTGTATTGATCATATACCATCAGCACATTGCTTTCCAAAACATTGGGTGATAGAAATTGAAGTGTGATCTTTCCGACTCGTTTCAGTTTTTGACTTGAACAATCCACTTGTTTCGAGAAAGTCAATGTAACCAATTTGAGGGTTTCATCTATACCGATAAGCGGGCATCCAGGGACGATAGAGGCTTTTGGCAGCGAATCATTTGATTTTAATGTGTCGTTCATCGCAGTCCTGTATTGGTCCAAAGTCAGGAACGCATAATATAAAGGCTCCTCAAGTGCCAGCGAAACATTGAAAATCTCCTTTCCTTCTACCTGGAGATCGGTGGTGATGTTTCGGTCGATGTCATTCGAACAGGCGGTCGCCGAAACGAGAAGTAAGAGAAAGAGAATGTATTTTAACATATTGGCTCAGTTCAAATGCCAAAGTTAATTCCTTTGAATTATAAAAAAAATGAAGCTGTCTTACCAGACACCATAGTTTTTTTTACCCATTGGATTAACTATCTTACCTTTTTATAAATCCAAAATAATTTGAATTGACAAGATGCTATATACTGAAGGAATGTTAAAAGAAGGCGCTTTGAAGGGCAAGACGATCCTGGTCACAGGGGGAGGAACCGGTTTGGGAAAATCCATGGGCTCGTACTTCTTGAAATTAGGGGCGAATCTGGTAATCACCAGTAGGAAACTGGATGTGTTGCAAGCAACAGCAAAGGAAATGGAAGCCGAATCTGGGGGGAAGGTTTTGGCCTTGGCCTGCGATGTCCGTGAAATCGATCAGGTGGAGAAGATGTGGGCAGACGCAAATGCTCATTTTGGTCAGGTTCATGCCGTCTTGAACAATGCTGCGGGAAATTTTATCAGTCCCACAGAAAGACTTTCCACCAATGCATTCAATACCGTATTGGACATTGTTCTGAAAGGAACTTCCCAGGTGACCTTGACTGCCGGAAAACATTGGATCAAGGAAAAACAATCCGGGACCTTCTTGAATATCGTAACCACTTATGCTTGGACGGGTTCCGGTTATGTCGTGCCCAGTGCTGCGGCCAAGGCAGGGGTTTTGGCAATGACCAGGTCTCTGGCGGTTGAGTGGGCCAAGTATAAAATCCGATCGAATGCCATCGCGCCAGGCCCATTTCCGACGGAGGGTGCTTGGAGCCGATTGCTTCCAGGTGATTTGGTAAAGAAATTTGACCCTGCCAAAAAAGTACCTGTGGGACGGGTAGGGGAACATCAGGAATTGGCCAATTTGGCAGCCTATCTCCTGTCTGATTTTTCGGCTTATGTCAACGGTGAAGTCATAACCATTGATGGTGGTGAATGGCTTCAAGGCGCTGGTGAATTTAATAATCTGGATGCAATACCTCAGGAAATGTGGGATATGATGGAGGCTTCCAGGGGAAAAAAGCCATGAGCCCCAAGGTCGTTTGGGGATATTTGAAATCGAAATGGAAGATCAGGAATTTGTAGTCCTTCCATTGATCCAAGTCATCGGTCGCCTAGTTTTTGCTGGGTAAGGCGATGGCTTGGTGTTTGTTTCATGCCGCCTTCAGGAATGCTGTCGGGTTTCACTGATTTTTTTTTTGTCGCTTTTAGGTTGTTGAATGAATTCAATATTTATGCAAATGGACTTGAATTGGATAAAAAAACAAATTTCCATAAGAGATTCATTTTGCGGAAAATGAGGCGATTATAATTTTCAACAAAAATTCTATACATTTATCATCACGAACATCATTACCTTTGTTTCGTAAATACATCCATTGAAACAATTTATAAAAATAGCGCTTCTCCTTCTTTTTGTGTTTTTCAACGCAGGACTGAGTTATTCTATGCATTATTGTGGGGAGGATTTTCAGCTTATCAATCTTTATGGAGAAAGCAAGACCTGTTGCCCAAGTGAGAAACCAATGCCAGGTTGTTGTGATGATGTTTCCAATTTAGATCTCCCCAATACAGATCAGCAACAAATCGATTTACTGGATTTCCAGACTTTGCCCATTCCTAGTATCGTCCCGGAGTTTTTTGAATTTCAAATGCCTACATCCATAAAGGAGAAAGTATTGGGTTTTTCTAACTCCTCTCCACCATATCTTCACAAAACACCGATTTATATTTCCATTCAAGTTTTTTTGATCTGATTTTTTCTTTTTCTCTTAAGGATATCTCTTAATTCAATGGATTGAGATTTTCCAACATCGTTTATTCCCTAGTCCAAGCCCATCGGTTTTCACAACCGAAAAAACCAGGGGAGGCGAGATTCCAAATGAATTTACAGCATAACGATAAACCATCATGGCTTTGAGGATAAATACCCAATCTGCTTATGGTTACGATTTCTTCTTACATTTCCAAAGTTCAAAGAAATCCCTTGGAATTGCTCTCTTATTTTATCCTTGTTGTTAAAAGCATATGCTAAACGCCATTATCAAATTTTTCCTCGTAAACAAGCTGGTGACAGTGATCCTCTTGGTACTCATTGTGCTTTGGGGAATCGTTGTTGCGCCATTTAAATGGGATACAGGCTTCCTTCCCAATGACCCTGTTCCTGTGGATGCGATCCCGGATATCGGAGAAAACCAACAGATTGTCTTCACTGAATGGATGGGGCGTTCCCCCCAAGATGTGGAGGATCAGATTACCTATCCAATGACCACCGCCCTTTTGGGAATGCCTGGTGTCAAATCCATCAGAAGCACCTCCATGTTCGGGTTCAGTTCCATTTATCTCATTTTCGAGGAGGATATTGAGTTTTACTGGAGTCGGTCGAGGATTTTAGAAAAGCTAAACTCACTTCCTTCTGGCTTGCTGCCTGACGGTGTCCAGCCCAAATTGGGGCCAGATGCTACAGGGTTGGGGCAAGTTTATTTCTATACCCTGGAAGGCCGGGATGAAAAAGGAAATCCCGCAGGAGGCTGGGATTTACATGAACTTCGAAGCATTCAGGATTTTTATGTCCGCTATGGACTTGCCGGAACCAAAGGCGTAGCAGAAGTGGCCAGTATCGGTGGTCAGGTAAAGGAATACCAAGTCGATCTGGATCCCAGCGCCATGAAGGCCAATAATGTAACGATGATGGAGGTCATGAATGCCATTCGCCAATCCAACTTGGATGTCGGTGCCAACACCATGGAAATCAATCAGGTCGAATACATTGTGCGTGGCTTGGGTTATGTGAAGTCATTAGAGGACATTGAATCCGCTGTGGTCAAGGTCACCGAAAACGTTCCGCTCAAAATCAGGGACATCGCCAAAGTGAATATTGGCCCTGCAAGTAGGGCAGAGCGGGCAATTTTGGACAAAGGGGGAGCAGAAACCGTGGGGGGCGTGGTTGTCGCCCGCTATGGGGACAATCCATTGGAAGTCATCGAGGCGATCAAATCCAAAATCGAGGAAATTTCTCCCGGTCTTCCAAGCAAAATTTTGGAAGATGGGACCATTTCCAAGGTTACGATCGTGCCTTTTTATGATCGATCGGGATTGATTAAGGAAACATTGAATACCTTAAGTGAGGCGATCAGCCTTCAAATTCTCATCACGATCATCGTCATCATGGTGATGGTCTTTAACCTTCGTGCTTCGTTATTGATTTCGGCATTGCTTCCCTTGGCGGTTTTGATGTGTTTCATCATGATGAAATATGTTGGTGTGGATGCCAATATTGTGGCGCTTTCCGGTATTGCGATCGCCATTGGGACGATGGTGGATCTGGGAATTATCCTCAGTGAAAATATTCTGCGCCATCTGGAAGAAGCCTATCCTGGCAAATCCAAGATGGAAGTCATTTACGAGGCCACCACCGAAGTTGCCTCCGCCATTGTCACGGCTGTGATGACTACTATTGTTAGTTTTCTCCCGGTATTCACCCTTCAAGCTGCCGAGGGGAAGCTATTTGGGCCTTTGGCCTTCACAAAAACCTTTGCCTTGGTCGCTGCCTTGATTTTTACTTTGGTGATTATGCCGGCTTTTGCCCACTGGTTGTTTTCTTCTCGGATCAAATCCGACAAGCTCAAAGGCAGTTTGAATGGCCTCATGGTTTTGGCGGGAGGTATTCTTTTGTTCTTTTTTCCTTGGGCTGGATTGGTCTTGATCGCCTTTGGTCTGAACTATTTGATCCATGCTTATTTTCCAGAAAAAACCTATAATGGCAGATACAAAGCTTGGGTGGCCGTAGCGATTTCGGTTGTGGCGGTTGCGTTTCTGCTGGCCTATGAATGGAGGCCTTTGGGATTGAGTCAATCTGCATTCACCAATTTTGTTTTCATTGGTCTTGTCATTGGTTTGGTCCTCGGAATATTTAGTCTTTTTATCCGATTTTATGAAAATATTCTAGCATGGTGCCTGGACAATACCAAAATATTCCTTGCCATTCCTGTATTGATCATTTTTATAGGCTTGAACATTTGGCTGGGATTTGGAAAAATATTTGGATTTGTAGCCACTGGTTTTGACCAAGTTGGAACGAATATTAGAACTACATCGGGATGGTCGAATTTATCCCATTCTTTTCCCGGAATGGGGAAAGAATTCATGCCGGCCTTAAATGAGGGTTCCTTTTTACTGATGCCCACGACGATGCCCCATTCCGGTGTGGAGGCCAACATGCAGACCTTGAAGCAATTGGACATGTTGGTGCAGGCGATCCCGGAAGTGGAGATGGTCGTCGGCAAAGCCGGACGTGCAGAAAGCCCCTTGGATCCGGCCCCGATGTCCATGTATGAAAATATCATCAATTACAAGACCGAATACATCCAGGATACGGAAGCGCGAAAACTCCGGTTCAAAGTCAACCGAGAGGGGTACTATCATTTGAATCTGGAAGGAGAGGAATGGTTTTATGATCGAAAAAATGGTGTCATCATGGATGCCGAAAATGCACCGATGGCTGAATCAACGACCAAATCTATTCTGAGAAAAATAGAAAACCATCTTTTACCCGACCCCAAAAAAGGTCAGTATTTTAGGCAATGGAGGGATCAAATTCAATCTCCCAACGACATCTGGGATGAAATTCAAGCCAAGACTTCCAATCTTCCGGGAGTGACTTCCGCTCCGAAGCTTCAGCCCATAGAGACCAGGCTGGTCATGTTGCAAACAGGTATGCGTGCACCCATGGGGATGAAGGTCTATGGTCCCGATTTGGAAACCATTGAGCAATTCAGTTTGAAACTGGAAAATATTTTGAAAGAGGTGCCTTCGGTCAAGGCTGAGGCGGTATTTGCGGACCGTTCTCTAGGCAAGCCTTATCTGGAAATTGAATTGGACAGGGATGCCTTGGGAAGGTATGGTCTCAATGTGGCCGATGTTCAAGAATTTATCGAAGTAGCTGTTGGCGGTATGGCCTTGAGTACTACTGTGGAAGGAAGGGAACGCTACGTGATCAGGGCGCGATATGCAAGGGAATTCCGGGATGATCCCGAAACACTGAAACAGATTTTGGTCAATACCCCTATGGGATCCCAGATTCCTCTTGGCCAAATCGCCGAAATCACCTACAGGCCCGGTCCGATGATGATCCGGGGAGAAAATACTTTCCTGCTTGGCTACGTGCTATTTGACAAAAGGGATGGTTTTGCTGAAGTTACCGTGGTGGAAGATGCCCAAAGAATGATCAAGTATGAAATTGAAAATGGTGGATTGGAAGTTCCGGCAGGAGTCAGTTATGTGTTTTCCGGAAGTTACGAAAATCAGGTGCGCGCAGAGAAGCGATTGGCTGTGGTCGTTCCCCTTTGCTTGATTATCATCTTCCTGATCTTGTATTTCCAGTTCAAATCAACTGCATTGGCGCTGATGATTTTCACGGCCATCGCCATGGCATTTTCTGGAGGGTTTTTGATGCTTTGGCTTTATGGACAAGGTTGGTTCTTTGACTTCAATATTTTAGGGACCAACATGCGGGAGCTTTTTCAAATGAAATCCTACAACCTAAGCGTGGCCGTTTGGGTAGGGTTTATAGCCCTTTTTGGGATTGCGACCGATGATGGAGTGGTGATGGGGACCTATTTGAAACAGAGTTTCGACAAAAGACAACCGGAGAATAAATCAGAAATCAAAAAGGCGGTCATTGCCGCAGGTTTAAAAAGAGTAAGACCCTGTTTGATGACCACCGCAACGACTATTCTTGCCCTCTTGCCTATCTTGACGAGTACTGGAAGGGGTTCTGATATCATGATCCCAATGGCGATCCCTGCATTTGGCGGGATGTCAATTGCCTTGGTTTCACTATTCATTGTCCCAGTGCTTTTTGGAAAGTACATGGAGTTCAAATTAAAAAAAGAAGAGTTATGAGACGAATAAAACCAAACGCAATGAAATCCTTCGGTTACTTTGGACTTGCATGGGTCATTTTCCTTTTCGGCTTTAACATACCCGTCGTTGGTCAAACCAAACTGGATACTTATATCCAGTTGGCGTCCGACCAAAATCCTGCAGTGAAAGCTTCTTTTACCCAATATCAGGCGGCTTTGGAAAAAGTGAATCAGGTAGGAAGCTTGTCAAACCCGGAACTGACCATGGGAGTTTTTTTAAAGCCTATGGAAACTTTGATGGGAAATCAGAGGACGGAAATTTCATTGATGCAGATGTTTCCCTGGTTTGGAATGCTGAGGACCCAAAAAGATGAAGCTACGCTGATGGCGCAGGCCAAATACGAGGAATTTAGAACCGGAAGAAATTTGCTGGTTTACCAGGTGAAAGCTACGTATTACCAAATTCACCAATTGGAATTTGAAATGAAGGCCAATAGGGACAATTTGGAAATCCTTCAAACCATGGAGCGCTTGGCCATCATCAAATATCAAGGAGGGAATGTGGGACAAGCCGCCGCATCGGTTTCTGGGGCGGTCAAGAAAGCAGATTCCAGCGTGGGCAGCACTTCCGGATCTGGAATGGGGATGGGTGGTGGTGCGGCAAATGCCCCTGCCTCTAGCTCATCCTCCTCTACGGGAATGACAAGCATGGGGGAGAGCAGTGGTTCGGGGAAGTTGACGGATGTCCTTCGGCTGCAGATCCAGATCAAGGCATTGGAAAGTGAGTTGAGACAGTTGGAAGCCAATCGCCCTCCTTTGATCTCCAGGTTCAATTCTCTCCTCAATCAGGCGCCCAAGACGGTAGTTGAGCTGGAAAGCGAGATGTTAGCCAAGGTTTTGTCTCTCGATGCGGAAGCCTTTCTGGATAGTGTCTTGGTGAATAATCCGATGGTGAAAATGCTTGAGGCCGAAGGTCTGGCTTATCGCAAGCAAGCGGAAATGGCTAAATTGGAGGGAAAGCCAATGTTTGGTTTAGGGGTCAATTATATGGTTTTTACACCCCGACCCGAATCGGGAACAATAGGGGGGATGGATGGAATGGGATATATGCCCAGTGGAATGGGCCAAAACATGGTCATGCCAATGGTTACCTTAAGTCTTCCCATCTATAGGAAAAAATTCAAGGCAATGGAAAAGGAAGCTATTATTTGGAGGGAATCCAATGCGCTTCAAAAGGAAGATATCGAAAATACCTTGACGGTACAGGTGGAAGAAATCACCAAGGATATTCGGAATACGGAACTGAGGGTGGAATTGCTAAGGGAGCAGATAGCATTGACCCAACAAACACTGGAAATCATGATCACCGCCTATGCGACCGAAAGCAGTTCCTTTGAGGAAATTCTTACGGTCCAGAGGGAACTGCTGGATTATCGGTTGAGCCTCGCCAATACGATCATCGAACAGTATATGGGCTATGCAGAAATCGAACAATTATTGGGCTATTGATTGAATAAATATTGTTAAAAACCGAAATCATGGTAAATCAAAAAAATATTATAGTGATTGTCCTGGGCTGCCTTTTTTTTGGCGGAGTTATTGGCTGGATGATCCGGGGAAATGATGGGGCCGAGACCCACGAGCATATCGCAGAAGATGGAACAGTATATACTTGTTCGATGCATCCACAGATCCGCCAGAATGAACCCGGACAATGCCCGATTTGTGGAATGGCGCTTACACCTTTAAGTCAAGGAGCATCAGGAGGAGATCCTTACATTTTTGAAATGACAGCTGAAGCAGCGGCCCTCTCCAACGTGATGACTACTCGGGTAAAATCGGGGAATGCGGAAAATCAAATTCGTTTGACCGGTAAAATCAAAGCGGATGAACAGCGCATCTATAATCTCGCCGCAAACTATTCCGGACGCATCGATCAATTGTATGTGAATTTTACCGGTCAGGAAATCAAGAAGGGGCAGAAACTGGCCACAATCTATTCCCCTGACTTGGTGAATGCCCAGAAAGAACTACTGGAAACCGCCAAAATGAAAGCTTCCAATCCGCTGCTTTATGAAGCGGCGAAAGAGAAATTGAGATTATGGAAAATGTCTGATGCACAGATATCAGCGATGGAGCAAAAAAACGAGGTTCAGACCCAATTCGATATTTTTTCTGAGGCTTCCGGAGTGGTTGTTTCCAGAAATATCTCCATGGGCGATTTTGTCAATAGAGGGACAGTTTTGTTTGAGATTGTGGATTTGAGCAGTGTTTGGGTTTTGCTGGATGCTTATGAATCGGATTTGGCGGCGATCAAGGTGGGAGACAATGTGATCTTCACATTACAGGCAATTCCGGGAAGGGAATTTCCAGCCAAGGTTACCTACATTGATCCCATGTTGAATCCCAACACCCGAACGTTGTCCATCAGGGCAGAAGCAAAAAACACGGGGATGTTGCTTAAACCCGAAATGTTTGTCAATGGATTGATCAAAACTTCTGGCGTGGAAACAATGGGCGGATTGATAGTGCCCAAATCAGCGATCCTCTGGACAGGGAAGCGGTCGGTGGTGTATATCCAAAAAGGAAACAAAGAAGCGCCCGCTTTTGAAATGAGGGAAGTGACTTTGGGACCGAGGGCTGGAGAAAGTTATCTGATTGCTGCGGGATTGGAAGAAGGCGAGGAGGTAGTGACCAATGGTGTTTTTTCCATTGATGCGGCAGCGCAATTGGGAGGGAATTACAGCATGATGGGCAAGCCTGTTTCTAAAACAATTCAGGTTCCTGAGGCTTTCAAAAATCAATTGGGGGAGGTTTTGAAAACTTATATTCTTTTAAAGGATGTCTTGATCCAATCGGATCCAAGAGCAACGCAGACCCAAGCGGACAAGTTTTTGACAAATTTGCTCAAAGTGGAGATGTCCTTGTTGGAAAAAAATGCGCATGATGTTTGGATGCCGCTTTTTGGTGGGTTGAAAACCAATTTGGAAAATTTGAAAAAAAGTGATGATTTGGCAACCCAAAGAATTTTTTTTCAAAAAATATCGGATGGCATGATTGAATCCGTCGATTATTTCGGGGTAACTGAGGCTTCAGTCTACAAGCAATATTGTCCGATGGCAGACAATGACAAAGGTGCTTATTGGTTGAGTTTGGAAAAAGAAATCAAAAACCCATATTTTGGCGCGGCAATGCTGACCTGTGGGGAAGTGAAGGGGGAGTATAAGGCGGAAATGGATTGGGCAAAACCCAAAAATGTGGCGCCAATTCATCTACATTAAATTATTTCATCCCTATTGAAAGAACTGGAGCTGTAGATACTTTTTTTAAGTACCTCATCCAGTTTTTTCGCTTCTTCTTGGATGAGGTGAAGGTATCCAGAATTTTCATCGTTTTGCATTTTGGGGTCCATCACTTCCAAAATCCCCATAATATTGGCAAGTTTGGAGCGCATCATGTGTGACTGGTTGAAGGTGAGGTCCTTTAGGAATTTGCTTTGCTTTTCCAATAGCTCTTCGGATTTTTTCTTCTCGGAGGTATCCAGAAAGCATCCAATCATGGTGAGTGGCTTTCCATCAAGACTCCATTTGATGACTTTTCCATAACCTATCACCCAGAAATCTTTCAATTCCAATGATCGGACCCGAAATTCACAATGAAAGGGGGTTTTGCCAAAACTTTCGAAATGCACCTTAAGCCGTTCTCTGACCTTTCTTTTATCAGATGGATGGATATGTTTTTGCCATTTGATGTCACTAAGGCTATCCGTTCCTTGTTCATATCCCAGCATGGATTTGAGGGAATAACTGAGGTGATCTTGGGAATCCTTTAAGTTCCAAATCCAAAAACCCATCAGGTTGTCTTCGAACAAACCTTCCATAATTTCATTTTTGACCTGATGCTCATGAATGAAATTCGGGAAATCTATATTTTTTTCGTTCGTTTTTTGAATATCGTGCCCAATTCCCATTACTTCAAAGGTGCCTAACTCATTTTTAGAAATAGAAAATTCCCAATGGGTCCAGTGAAAATCAATCCCCTCGGAATTGATTTTCCTTAAATCAAGGTTAAAACTGGTTTTGTTATTTTCTTTGGCTTCATTCAGCAGCAACTGAAAGTTTGAAAAATCCTTATGAAAAATGAATTCTGAAATGCAATGCCCTTCAAATGAATCAGTGAGGAAGGATAATTGATTTCTCCATTTGTCATTGGATAAAATTATTTTATCTTCTCCATTCAATTGGACAAAGTAAAAATAATCAGAACCCATCAAGGGTTTTAGGTTTGAAGCCAAAAGAGTTGAATCGTTCTCCACGAAGCAAAATTATAAATTATTTTGCAAAATTTACATAAAAAGCGTATTAAATAATTTGTAATACATAAAAATGGGTTTAAAATAAAAACACCTTGTCAAATATGGAATTTAGCCATGCATTGAACCGAAAGAAATTCGGTTCGGAAGAAAATCTCGGAAATGTATTGAATGATGTAGAAAGCATGTCATTACTGACCGATTGGGTGAAAAATGAGAAGTTGGTTTTTCACATGAAGCAAGTTGGGCATCTCATGAAGGCCTATGCAATATTCAAGGGATACGATGCTGAGACGCAACACATGTGGTATTTGTCCGGATTGCTGCATGATGCCGATTGGGATCAATGGCCGGATCATCATTGTCGAAAAATCATTGAGGAATTGGAGGCACGGAAAATTGATCCCCGGATCATCAAGGCGATCGCAAGTCATGGTCCGCGATATTTTGGTGTTGATCCCACTACGGAAATGGACAAGATGTTGTATGCCTTTGACGAATTGTCAGGATTTGTCCATGCTTATTCTATCATGCGCCCTCAGGGGTATGAGGAAATGGAAGTAAAGGGAGTTAAAAAAAGGCTGAAGGATAAGGCTTTTGCCGCCCAGGTAAGCCGGGAAGATATTGCCGATGCAAGCGAAAGGGCCGGGATTTCGGTCGACGAACTGATAGAATTTGTGGTCAAAAACCAGTTGAGAAAGTAGCTTGTCCTCCCAAAAACATTTTCCTTTCTTAAATTGAATGGGAAAGAAAAGGAGGGCTTGGTAATCCAAACCCTCCTTCTGTCTAAAACTCGCCTTCTTCGTCTTCTTCAGATCTTTGGGCGACTTCCAAATCATCCTCATCTTCTGCTTCCGATTCTTTTTGGAGTCTGGCATTTTCCAATTCAGCCCTGTTTTGGTCTCTTCTCTCTTGCTCAGCTTTAACCTCACTCACTGGACGGAGATTGGCGCCTGGAGGTGGCAATAATTCTTCGTCCTCCTTCTCATAAGGGAAAATTTCCACAATTGGGCTTTCAGCGATTTCCGGCACACGGAAAGTCACCAACATATTGTTCAAGCTCTCAAAAATCCTTTCTTGGGCTTCTTTTACATCATGGGCAGTGACCAACATAAATTGTGTTACTTTTTTCTCTTTGCCGCTGTCAGCATCTGTCACCAAATAGGTGATTTTGCATTTGTGCCAAACATCGATATCTTCATAATAGAAAACGTCCACAATATTGCTTTTGCTGATATTGGTCACTTGGAAGTCTCCGCGAATGACCGATCCCAGCATGTCGTATATTCTTGCTTCTGCTTCCGTGAAGGATACGGCATCTACAAGATATTGCTCGGAAACATTTTTGAGCAGGCCTTGCTCATTTTCTTTGGCATATTTTACCTTACACAAAAACCAGGTTCTCATTATTGTCTTTATTTAAATTTATCCTTGCGAAGGTAACGACTATTGGCAAAAGTGCCAATGCATTTTATTATTTAAGGAAATTGTTCGCAATCATAGCCTTTGACTTCCGACTTGGCAAAATTGGAGCAAGAATCTTTTTAGTTTCTGAAAATCTTGTATATTATCCAAGAAATATTTACAGATGTGGTTTAAGATCTTTTATTCTTTTCCAGTGCAATTGCTCCTCCTTCATTTAAGAAAGGATTTGCTCCTAATTCTTCCTTGGGCATTGCTGACATTGATTGTCATCCAAAAATTCGGGACCGTTCTGGGTATTCCGTACTTGATGTTGGATCCGGAATACTTAAACAGCGTTTCCTGGAAGGGCTTTTTTTTGGTAGGAATCGGTTTGGGTATTTTTACCATGTCCTTTCATATGACCACTTATATCCTCCATGGAGCCAAATTCAAGTTTCTGGCCGTAGTGCCGAGACCTTTTATCCAATACACGATCAATAATTTCATTATCCCGCTTGTGTTTTATGTTCTGTACATCTATTGTTTTATAGATTTTCAGCTGGACAATGCGCCGGAGAGCAACTGGCATGTCTTCCAGTATTTTCTTGGATTTGCAGGAGGCACGCTGCTTACTTTTTCCTTGATCTTTCTTTATTTCGGCATTACCAATAAAAACATCTTTGTGCTTTTTGCCGATTCACTTGAAAAGCAACTTCGCAAGGCCAAGATTCCAAGGGCGCACATGTTGCGGCAAATAAAAGACAGTAAGAAAATCCAAGACAAAGTGGAGAACTATCTGTGTTATGACTTTACTGTCAGGGAGGTTCGGAAGGATCTTTCAAGGTTTCAAGGACAACAATTGTTGCGGGTTTTTGACCAAAACCATCTGAATTTGTTCATTATTCAAACTACTTTGATCGGGGTAATCTTGTTTTTGGGTTTCTTCAGAGAAAATACATTTTTACAAATCCCCGCTGCGGCAAGCGGAATCTTGCTTTTTTCGGTAATGACCATGTTGGTAGGTGCACTGGTCTTTTGGCTTCGGGAATGGTCGATTCCCGTCGTGATTTTAGGTGCTTTGGTTATTAATTTCCTGTCAAATTCCGATTTGTTCAATAGGCCCCACACCGCTTTTGGTTTAAATTACGATACGATTCCAACAACTTATAACCTCAACCATCTCAATGAACTTCTTCACCCAGACACGGTGAAAAAGGATAGAGAATATACCATTCAAATTTTGGACAATTGGCGGAAAAAGTTTCCTGAAAACAAAAAGCCAAAAATGGTCATGCTGACCACCAGCGGAGGGGGGCAAAGGGCCGCACTGTGGACACTTAAAGTGCTTCAAAAACTCGAGGAAACGACCAATGGGGAATTGTTTAACCATACCCAGCTTATCACAGGTGCTTCAGGAGGGATTATAGGCGCCGCGTTTTTCAGGGAACTTTACCTCTTGTCAAAGGAAGACGATTCCATCGATATCCTCGATCCAATCTACCTGGATCAAATGTCTTCCGATAATTTGAACCCCATTATATTCACTCTTTTGGTCAATGACCTTTTGATAAGAAATCAATATTTTGAATACAATGGCAGGAGATATTTGAAAGACCGAGGTTATGCCTTTGAGAACCAATTGAACATCAATACCAAGGGGATTTTGGAAAAACCCATTTCTGCTTATTTAGAACCAGAATACAAAAGCCAGATTCCCATGATGCTGATCACTCCTCTGATTATCAATGATGGGAGGAAATTGATCATATCTCCCCAATCCATGAGCTATATGGGTGTATCTCACCTGCCAGAAAGAGAGGGTAGTGAAAAAAGCCAATCGATAGATTTTCAGCGCTTTTTTTATGATCAAGACGCCCTAAACCTAAGGTTTATCAGCGCCCTTCGGATGGGTGCGACTTTCCCTTTCTTCACGCCTAATATTCAGCTGCCTTCCATTCCGACCATGGAAACCATGGACGCAGGATTGTCGGACAATTTTGGGATTCAGGATGCATTGCGTTTTATGTACGTTTTTGAGGATTGGATCAAGGAAAACACGTCTGGTGTCACCATGATTTCCATTAGGGATTCTGAAAAAGCCAAGGAAATCGACCCCAAATTGAACCCGACCATTATCCAGAAAATTTTCACACCCCTAAAAAATATTTACATCAACTGGGACAAAGTACAGACCATCAACAATGAAACCTTGTACAATTACCTTCGTGAAACACTTGATTTTGAATTGAATAGAGTTGAGTTTGAATATTCTACCATTCCTTTTCTGAAACAAAGTAAGCCTGTCGAATCATCCACTGATGTTAGCCTGAAGGATTATGAATCCCAAAGAGCATCACTCAACTGGCGCTTGACGGCCAAGGAAAAGAAAACCATCCTTGACAACATAAACAGCTCCAAAAACACAATTTCCCTTCAGAAAATAAAGGAAATAAAATGGCTGGTGGCAAAGGAATAACAACTTGCTATTCAAATCCCATTTCGTCACGAAAGGATTCCAAGGCATCCGGTTTTCCAACTACGTAAATCAAATCACCCAGCTTCAACTTGTGGTCGCCATTGATCTCCGTAATCGTAGTATCATCCCTTTTTATGGCGACTAAGTTAATTCCTGCCAGTTCTCTTAAACGTACGTCTTTGATGGCTTTATTGATGAATCTTCCAGAGTCTTTTTCAATTTTCAGGCTGATAAAATTGATTTCGGGCAGATCAAATTTGAGTTTGGATTCTTCTTCCGTGGAAGTACTCCTGAACATCTCATAGTTTCTCGATCTGACCTCTTCGGTAAAGGCTTCGATGTCAAGTTTTGGGACCAAATACTTGGTCAAAACCCTGGTGAATATTTCTATGGAAGTTTCAAATTCTTCAGGGATCACCTCATCCGCGCCCAATTTGAAGTGTTCTTCCATCTCATTCACATACCGGGTCCTGACGATTACAAAGGGGTTTTGGGTGATCCTGTTGATGTTTGAAATGATCCTTTTCGTCGCGTCCGCATTGGAAATGGCAATCACGGCCACCCTTGCCTTGTGAATGTTCACATGTTCCAGAATGGCATCGATGGATGCATCTCCAAAAATAATGGGTTCCCCTTTGGCGGATTCTGTTCGCACAGTTTCGGGATTCATCTCGATGATCGCATAGGGGATTTTTGCTGATTTCGCGGCTTTGGCAAGATTTCTACCGTTGAGCCCATAGCCAATGATGACCAAATGATCTTTCAATCCTTCCTTTTCTAAAGTGATTTCAGGGACATTTTCATTCCCGTACTTTTTATTCAATTTACTGGGGATAGGGAGGTTCAGGATGCCACAGGCAAGTGTTTCCCGTTTCTTCAACACAAAAGGGGTAATGGCCATCGTCAGAATCGAAATCGCCAAAAAATACTGATAGGTGTCAGCATCCAACAGCTCAAATTTCAATCCCTCTTTGGCCAACAAAAGCGAAAATTCCCCGACTTGAAAAATTGAAAAACTTACAATAAATGCTTCTTTAAATCCCTGACCTATGGCTCTGACCGAAATGGCAACCAAAATAAATTTCACAAAGATCGTCAAGGCAGTAAGGGAAAGGATGACCAAGATATTGGAAAAAAGAAAGCCGATATCGAAGAGCATTCCGACGGATACAAAAAAGAAGCTGAGGAAAATCTCTCGGAAGGGGAGTATTTTGCCGGTGGCGTGGTGGCTGTAATCCGATTCGCTGATGATCAAACCGGCCAGGAAAGCACCGAGCCCCAAGGAAAGCCCCAGTAAGGAGGTAAGATAGGCGACCGCAAAACAAGTGACAATGATGCTCAATAGGAACAATTCCTCACTCTTGGTTTTAGCCACCCGATAGAGCAAAGTGGGAATCAGGTATTTTGCGCTTACGATGGTAATCAAAATGACCAATCCAGCCTTCAGCGCCATGAATAACAAGGAAAGTGCAATATTGTCGGATTGCCCAGCAAGCATTGGGGTGAAGAGCATCAAGGGTACGATGATCACATCCTGAAATATCAGGATCGCAAGCGTTGTCCTTCCCGAAATGGTATTCACTTGCCCGGCTTCCTGAAGGAGTTTAAGGACGATTGCTGTGCTGCTCAAGGCAAACAAAAAGCCCATAAAAACGGCAATATTCCAATCAAAACCCAATAAATTGGCAAGCAGGGAAGTAACTATAATGGTGAGAAAGACCTGAAGACTTCCCCCAATAAAAACGGCTTTTTTGATTGCCATCAAGCTTTTCAACGAGAATTCCATCCCGATGACAAACAACAAGAGAATCACACCGATTTCCGATAGCACATCCACCGCCGTGGAGGCCTTCACAAATGAAAGCCCATATGGGCCTGCCAAAGCCCCGGTAAACAGAAAGCCGATGATGGTGGGAATCTTCATTCGCATAAACAAAAGAATCACCAAAGTGGCCAGCCCAAAAATGACTACAATATCGGAAAGTAAAGGAAATTCAACCGAAGCAAGGGAATAGAAATGCATAAATCTGCTTGATACCAATGATGAAACAATCCTAAAAATACAATATTAGGCGCTATTCATTTGGTTTTATTTATAGAACTGTTCTGGGAAATGGATTTTTGGAAAGGAAACGATCGCTTAGATACAGTGTAAGTGCCTGAATTCAATTGGTTTTGGTATTGTTTTGTTCAATTCATTTTTTTCAATATGCAAACCCAAATCTTTTGTAAATGAAATGCATGAGCCAAGCTGGACCGATCAGTAAAAATTGGATATCTTTTAAAAAGGAAGGTTTTTTTCCTTCAATCTTATGACCATAAAATTGAAAAATCCATGCGACTGCAAAAATTGATAAGCTTACAGTCCATAACGGAATGGGTGAAATCAGGTCAATCAAATTGGCCATTGCCAGACAAACGGCAGAAAACAGCAACATACCCAATGCCAATGGAGGAGATAGCGTGGCATAATAAATCAAGACCAATACCAACACAACGGTCGCCCAATTTGCAAAGTTGTGCAAAAATGGAGAAAGCGAATCAAGGATTCCTGCAGGGATGCTAAAGATAAGACCAACAATGCTAAAAAAAATCGCAGGGACACATATCCAATGAATGGCCTTGTTGGTTTCATTCTGGTGGCTTAAGCCATATTCGTAAAGCAAGGCGTCAATTTTTCTCATTGTTCTTTTGGGTGTTTAATTGGATTCCCAGCTTTAATTTAATAAATAGTCTTCATATTTATTGAACAGGCAGGAAAAATGTTGAGCTATTGGGAAAAGAAAAATTTTCTAAAATATGATTTGATTGTCATTGGCGGAGGAATCGTTGGGCTTTCTACAGCTATTCAATATAAATGGAAATTTCCGGAAAGCACGGTATTGGTTTTGGAGAGAGGAGTTTTTCCAAGCGGGGCAAGCACGAGGAACGCAGGATTTGCCTGTTTTGGGAGTGTTACGGAAATACTGGACGATCTTGAACAGTTGAGTTCGGAGGATGTTTTGGATTTGGTGGAACGCCGATACAAGGGTTTGCTGGCCATCAGAAAGGTCTTCGGAGACAAAGCTCTTGATTATGTGTCGAATCATGGTTATGAATTGATTACCGAAAGGGAGCTTCCTGCATTGGAGCACCTTTCTCGAATCAACGAGCTGCTAATGCCCATCTTCAAACAAAAGGTTTTTGAGACAGTGGGGAAAGTGGGGGATTTCGGTTTTGGCAAAAAGGTTTTGGCAGTAATTGAGAATAAATTTGAAGGAGAATTAGACAGTGGCAAATTCATTGATTCCCTTTGGCGTAAATGTGGGGAATTGGGGGTCAAAATTTTGACGGGATCGGAAGTGGGAGAAGTGATTGTGGAGGAAAAATTGGTGATTGTCCGCCATTCAGTGATGGATACATCCATCACGTTTGAAGCGCGGCATTTGGCACTTTGTACCAATGCTTTTTCAAAAACATTGTTCCCGGAACTCGATATCCAACCGGGAAGGGGACTCATTTTGGTTACAAAACCCTTTTCCATGGCAATTCCCTGGAAAGGAGCATTTCATTTTGACAAAGGGTATGTTTATTTCAGAAATGTTGACAACAGATTATTGATCGGTGGAGGGAGAAATATGGCTTTCGATATTGAAAACACCACTTCCTTTGGGACAAATGAAAATATCAAAAATTATTTGAAAGGAATTGTGGAGGAATTTCTGTTTCCCGGTCAAGTCCCTGAAATAGAAATGGAATGGAGTGGGATAATGGGTTTTGGGCCCAATAAAACCCCGATTGTCTCTATGCCTTTTCCCGGAGTAGGCATTGCAGTGAGATTGGGAGGAATGGGAGTAGCCATTGGTTGGCAAACCGCAGGAGAGCTTGTTTGCTATTTTAATGAAGTGTAAAGTTCAAGAATTTTATTAATTTCAGTCTTCAAAAGTTTTCAAAGAAATATTTAATGATTAAACACCACAAAGAACCGGCTCTCTTCGAAGCTCTGTTTCCCATTTTTTTTCTAATCGTTTTACTGGTTGTCAATATATGGGTTTTTGGAACCGATGGTCTCTTAGGCTCCAATCAGATCGTTTTGATCTTATCGGCTGCTGTTGCGGGTTTGGTGGCTGTTTTCAGGTTGGATTTCCAGTGGGAAATCCTTCAGGACGGGATTGTCAAAAGCATCAGCTCGGCCATGTCCAGCATATTGATCCTGTTACTGATCGGATCACTTGCCGGAACTTGGATGCTTAGCGGAATCGTCCCAGCCATGATTTATTATGGTCTTCAACTTCTCAATCCCACCATCTTCCTGTTGGCAGCCTGTGTGATCAGCGGCATCGTTTCTGTTGCCACCGGAAGCAGCTGGACAACGGTTGCCACCGTGGGTGTGGCGCTTTTGGGGATTGGCAAGGCATTGGGTTTTAGTGAGGGGATTATTGCTGGAGCAATCCTCTCAGGTGCCTATTTTGGCGATAAAATGTCCCCACTTTCCGATACGACCAACCTTGCGCCAGCCATGGCGGGAACGGATTTGTTTACCCATATCAGGCACATGGCAAAAACTACGATTCCTTCAATTTTGATTACAATGATTATTTTTGGAATTATTGGCTTCACCAATAGTGTTGAAGGGTCAGTGGAACAGGTGAAGGAAATATCTACAGTGATTTTGGAAAAATTCAATATCAATGGCTGGTTGTTTATCGTGCCGGTGTTGGTGCTGGTGATGATCGTCAAAAAAGTGTCCGCGGTGCCGGCATTGCTGGCTGGCGCTTTGCTTGGGGGTGTTTTCGCCATCATCTTTCAACCCCAGATTATCCAACTGGTCGCAAATCAGGAAGGGGGATTTGCCCTAAATGCATTCAAAGCGGTAATGATGTCTTTGTACGGTGAGATCAGCATTGTCACATCCAATGAAGTGGTCAACGAATTGCTGATTACAAGAGGAATGTCAGGAATGCTGAATACTATTTGGCTGATCATCTGTGCGATGATATTTGGGGGGATCATGGAAGAAAGCGGAATGCTTCGCGTAATTGCAGAAGCGGTCATCAGAAAAGTACATACGGTAGGTTCATTGATCGCCTCGACGGCCGCGACCTGTATGTTTTTCAACGTTACCGCTTCGGATCAATATTTGGCAATTTTGGTTCCAGGAAGAATGTATGCTGATATTTACAGAAAAAGGGGCTTAAAACCCGAAAATCTCAGCCGGACCTTGGAAGACAGTGCTACGGTTACTTCCGTTTTGATTCCTTGGAATACCTGTGGCGCAACACAGGCGTCTGTACTCGGGGTGGCGACACTTACTTACGCACCTTATTGTTTTTTTAACATCATCAGTCCGATAATGACGATTTTGTTCGGATACCTTAAATTGGGTATCAATTTTTACTCCAAAGAGGAGATGAGAGAAATTAAAAAAGAATTGGTAGCATGATTCTCAAAAGAATAACAAAAACAGAAATCAATGAATTGCCTTTGGGACAATTTGAAGGTGAAATCATCCTTGTCGATAACTTGGATCAAATCAGAGAAGCCCGAAATGAACTTTCCAAACACAAACTGATTGGGTTTGACACGGAAACGAAGCCTTCTTTTTCCAAGGGGACGCAGCACTATGTCTCCCTACTTCAGTTGTCTACGGACGAGGTCGCTTATCTGATCAGGCTCAATCATATTGGGCTTCCCGGAAGCATTAGAGAAATATTGGAAGATCCCGGGACGATCAAGATAGGTGCTGCAGTTTTGGACGATTTGAGAGCGCTTCGAAAAGTAAGTGTCGGATTCAATCCGGGAGGTTTTTTTGACCTGAATGACGAACTCAAAAAGGTAGGCTTTCACAATGTAGGCGTCAGGAATCTATCCGCCATGGTCTTGAACATGCGCATATCCAAAACCGAGCAAGTGTCCAATTGGGAAGCTCCCACATTGACCAAAAAACAAATGATCTATGCTGCCACGGATGCTTGGGCTTGCCTCGAAATTTTCAAGAAGCTGGAATACCAAGGTTACCTCGATGAGATTTTCAACCGTTGAGTATTTCAACTTGTTCCAAACCTCCGATTTTATCGGTCAATTCAGAAAAAAGGGCTTCCCTTACGCGTAAATGGATTTGGCAAATGTTGTCAAAAGTCTGGTCCAATATCTCTAAATCATAATCCTTGATCATTTTCATCACGTCGTTCATCGCGATATAATCAAACTTGAGTAAAAGTCTCTTTTTCACAATGGCAATAATGATTTCATTGTTGAGGATTGCCTCTGAGGCTGCTGCTTTGTAAGCTTGAATCAATCCGCCGACGCCCAATTTGGTCCCCCCAAAATAGCGCACCACGACAATCAAAACATTCGTCAATTGGTGGGATCGTATTTGTCCAAGTATGGGATCACCCGCCGAATGATTGGGCTCCCCATCGTCATTGGCCCGGAAATTCTCTTGCTCTTTCCCCAGCATATATCCGTAACAGTGGTGTCTGGCGTCGAAATATTTTTTTCTTAAAAAATCCAATTTTATTTTAACCTCCTCTTCATCTGCAACCGGATAAGCAAAGGCGAAAAATTTACTCCCTTTTTCTTTGAATAACCCTTCGGAATCATGTTTTAAGGTCAAAAATGTATCCTCCATCTAAATTGATTTTTTTGTTTTGGGACGGGCGTAAACGCAGATGAACAACAGCCAATTCCCTTCGTTCTTCCAAAAATAGCGAAATAGGATTTTGGAGCAGGTGATAATCCTTAAATTAGTTTTATTTTTAGGCAAAGAAACATGGAGGAAATGCAAATTATGAAAAAAATAAGGCCTGAAATCATCCTCTTGGATGGGATCCAAAGTGCATCGGGTTTGCTGACCTTCATGGACAAACCGGAAGATTTCCCCATTCAGATCAAGAGAACTTTTTGGATCAGCAGAGTGCCTGAAGGAGGGGTGAGGGGTGTTCATGCACACTTGGAAGAAAACCAGGTACTGGTTTGTCTTCAGGGGCGTTTGAAGGTTTTTTTGGAAGATTTGGGAGGGGGAAAGTTTCAATTTGAGTTGACAGAACCCAATCAGGCCTTGGTTTTGCCGGCCTTGGTGTGGTCAGAGGTGACTTTCCATGATGCGGCCATCCTATTGGTTTTGTCCAATAAATTCTTCTCTGAAAAGGATTACATCAGAAAAAAACAAGATTTTGAAAGACTTCAGCAAGAATACAAAGTCAGACTTTAAATTTTCATTGGAGGAATCTGACCTACCAGATCATGATTACTTTTTGATGAATTTTCATCCGGAAAATGCCGTCCAATATCTCCGTGCAACTTTGGTCAAAAAGGGCCAGTTAAAAGCTGAAATATTCCTTTCCGTCAATGATGCCCATGAAGCGATTTCAATTCCCAATGCTCCGTTTGGCGGTTTTTGGATCCATGAATCTACTTCCTCCGAATCTATTTCCTTTTTTATTGAAACACTTATTATTTCCCTAAAGCAAAGAAATGTAACCAGTATCACGGCGATCCAAGCCCCGCTTATGTATTGTCACCATTCGGACTTGGTGGGTTATTTGTTGCACTCGGCAGGGTTTGAAGCCAAAAGAATATTAAACCATCAGTTTTTTGAAGGGAAAAAGAAACTGAAAAAGTTCTCACTTGAATTGGTGCTGAAGTACCAAAAAAAGACAAAATCACTAGGTCTTCAAGTGATGGTCGGAAATATCCAGAATTTTGGGTTTCTAAAGGAAATAAGGTCTTGGAATCAATACCGGGGATATGTATCCAATATTTCGGAAAGTCGGTTGGTACAGCAGGTTTCAAGTTTTCCCGAGCGCTATTTCGTAATCACCATTTGGGAGGAAGGAAAAGCAATTGCGCATGCATTGGCCGTTAAATTGACGTCCGACAGTCTTTATTATTACCTTTCTGCCATCGATCCAAAATCGCAATCCAAAATTGCGGGAGAATTGATCATGGTTCACTTACTCAAATTGGCAGCAGAACAGAAAGTTTCCTTTTTGGATTTGGGTTCTTCGGATCTGGAAGGGCAGCCGAACCACTCCCTTATGTTTTTCAAATCCAAGTTTTCCAACGCTTCTGAGAATAAAATCTTCTGGCACAAAACAATTTGAGGATGCAGGATTTTCCGCTAGTTTCAGTCATTTGCACCGCTTACAACCACGAGGAATTTATAGAAGAGGCTCTGGAAAGTGTCCTGTTGCAGTCATATTTAAATATTGAACTGATTGTCATTGATAACGGGAGCGATGACGAGACGGCTCATAAAATCCATAATTGGCTACATCGGCAAAAAGGGAGTGCGACAATCATATCCATTTTCAGAAAACAATCCCTGCCTTATTGTACCTCCTTCAATGTTGCCTTTTTGCAAAGTCAGGGAAAATATTTGATTGACCTTTCCGGAGATGATGCTTTGCTTCCCGAACATGTTTCGCAAAGTGTGCAAAGACTTTCCCATTCCGGAAATGCGGGTTTTTGTTTTTCGGATGTTTGGTTGGAAAAGGAGGGAAGCCCGAGCAAAACATTTTTCAAAAGGGATGATACAGGGCGATTGCTTGAAAGTGTAAGAGAAGGTGATCGGTACTGCGATTTGGTATCGAGACATTGCTTGATGTCTGTTTCTTTGGTAATCGATGCGCAAAAATTCAGAGACGAGGGGGGGTATGATGAAAGCTTGTCTTACGAGGATTTTGACATAATGGTGAGGTTGTCCAGAAAATTCCCAGTTGTCTTTTCCAATCATATCGGGGTCAAGAAAAAAATCTTACCGGACTCCTTTTCGGCCAAGCAATATTTTCCAAAAAGCACAAGTATGCTGAATTCGACTTTGATTGTTTGTCGGAAAATACAAGCCATGAACCAAACCAAAGCAGAAAACCAAGCCTTGTTGAACAGGGTGAATTTTGAATCAAAGCATGCTTTGGCCTCTTCAAATTTTGAGGTGGCCAAAGGATTTTTGAATTTGGCCAGAGAACTCGGTGAAAAGGGACCTCTCCATCAAATTTTCCGGCTTTGGGCCAAGTGGAGATTGGATTTCTCGTGGTTTTATCTCAGAATGACGAAAGACTAACCAACGATCACCTCGACCATATTTTCCTTTTTCAAATATTTCTTTCCGACAGACCGGATCTCTTCAGGATTGAAGCTGCGGATAAAGTCAAGTTGACGCTGAAAAAACCCAAAATCAAGCCCCGCCTGATGGATGGATTTGAATCGGTCTATCAAGTCAAAGGCGGAACTAAAATTGGAAAGGAAATTTCCGATCATATAGTTTCTCACCACTTCCAATTCCTGATCGGAAATCAACTCGGTTTGAAGCAAGTCCAGCTCTTTGTAGATTTCTCCAATGACCTCCTCCAAAAATTGTTTTTGAACATCGGCCATGACCACCCAATAATCCGCATCTTTTAGGCTGCCAATGCTGCTGTAGATGCCATAAGTATGTCCTTTTTCTTCTCGGATGTTTTTGATCAATCGGGATCCGAAATAACCACCGAGGAATGTATTGAAAACGTAAAGCGCAAAATAGTCGGGATGGTTTTTGGGTATCAGATGACAACCGATCCTCAAACTGGACTGAAGGGATTTCTCCCTGTTTTCATAAATTCTTGCTTTTGCCTTGTTGCTGAATACTGGGGACTCAATTTCTTTGAAGGTCACGGGCAAGGATTCAAAGGTTTGGGCAATCAAATCCAAAGCTGTTTCATTCAGATTCCCAGTCACGAATATTTCCGGATTGATCCAAAGTGAGTCCTTATAAAAAGCAAGGAGGTCTTCCCTTACAATCGCATCAACATCTTCTTCTGTGACAATCTGTCCATAGGAATGACCTTGATCAAACAATTGGTTGCGAAAGAGTTGGCTGGCTTGGACGCTGTTTTTTTCTCTTTGTATGGTGATGCTTAGGGATTTTTGGGATTTTCTTTTGACCAATTCCTTCTCCGGAAATATTGCTTCGGTGAAAAGCGATCTAAAAACCGGCAGCACCTTGGCGAAATGTTTCGTGGTTGTCAAAAGGGAAAGACCATTGTGCTCAAAATTGGAGATCACATCCACCTCACTGGCATAGGTGTCAAAAAAGTCATCCAATACCTCTGAATTTTTCGTTTTGGTTCCTTCCAATGTAAGGTGCAGGGTGAAATAGGCAACCAATTTTTTTTCCAAATCCCCGACCATGGATTGGGTATCGGTATTGATTTCCAGTTTTACTGCATCGACCGCTGTGGTGGGAATGAAAAACAAAGGGACTCCATTTTTGAGAGTCCTTTTTGTTGGTTTTGGTAAAGAAATGTCCTCTGGAATTTTAAATTCAGGGGCGAGAGATCTGTTCAATGTCATTTACTGGAGATATTATAGGCCAATGAAAAACGCAAGGTTTCTGCTAAAGGATGATTTTGAGTCTGCGGGACGAGATAGGAAAAGTCAAAACCCAATTGTTTGTAATTGAATCCAACGCCCATGGTGAAATATCTTCTTCCGCCCTTGTTGGGGTTTTCATAGAAGTACCCTGTTCTTAAGGAAAAGGCATTGTTGTACGTATATTCGATTCCAGCTGAAATCATGAGTTCCTTGATCTCTTCACTGAAACCTCCAGGTGCATCAGCAAATGAACCAAACATTCCAGATATCAAGGGTCTGTTCGGGTCTTTTCCTCCATTTGGAGCAATGATCAGGTTTCCATTGTCATCTCTAGCCAAACTACCATCTTCATTGGTTTGGTAAATGGGCGGGGTGGGCACCATCAATTTGTTTAGATCCAAAGCAAAGGTAATTTTATTGAATTCGTCCAAATTGACGGAATAGGCTGTACCGATTCTGAAATTGGTTGGGATGTAATCAAGATCATCGGCACTGTTGTAGGTGATCTTGGGTCCAATGTTGGTAATCGAAACTCCCCAAGACCACAAGCCTTGCCTGTTCCCTGGAAAAACCTCTTTTTTATAGTATAGGCCAACATCGGTTCCGACAGTCATACCAGGCCTACTTTCACTCCCACTGACCGAAGAGATACTTCCTGAAAGGTTGGAGTGTATGAATCTTGCAGAAATACCAAGCCCTAAATTCTCAGAGAGTTTTCTTGAATAAGTACCTCCAATCGCAATGTCACGTGGAGTGAATTCTCCCAATTCGTTTCCCCGTCCATCCGTAAGTTGGATGTCTCCCATATTGAAATACCGCAAATCGACGCCAAAAGCAGAAACGTCATCTATTTTTTTGTAGAAAGTCAGGTAACTGAGGGACATGTCGTTTACCAATTTCCCCAGCCAAGGAGAATAGGATAGTGAAAATCCCATTTCGTTCTCCACAAAAACCAATTTTCCAGCATTCCAATGCGCTGAATTTCCGTCCGGAGAAGTGGCAACTCCCACATCTCCCATACCGGAATGCCTGCTGTCTGGGGCGAAATTCAAAAAAGGGAGTGCGGTAGTGATGACCCTCCTGTTGGGGTCTTGTCCCGAGATAATGGTGGAGTTTTGGGCAACAGCATTAAAGGATAATAAACTTACCAAAATCAAAAAAAATGATTTTCTTGACGAATGATTGAATGATTTCTTCATTGAATAATTATTTTTCCACCCATGCTGTCCGAACTGCCATCCAATTCTGACAAGAGCTGTATCTCGTAAATATAAGTTCCTTTTGCCGGATATTTTGTTTTGTCGCGCAAAAAAATCCATTCCAAATCTTCCAAAATTGACGCAGCTTTCACATAACGTTTTTGTGCGGTATATATTTTCTGACCGCCAGTGGTGAAAACATTCAAGTTGAGCAAGATGTTTTCATTGGGCCGATTGTGCTCAATCGAAAAGCGGCTTTTTTCCGTCGCGGGATTGGGATAGGTTAGGTGTTTGATAATCTTGATCTCCAAACTTCCTTTTATGGTTATCTCTCGGGTTAGGGTCGAGCCATTCCCGACATTGTCCCATGCCTCAATGGTGATTATGTTTCCACCTTCTCTCAAGCCCTCCAAAAGCGTTTCTACCTTGCCGTTTTTATATCCACCATTAAGGGCAAGGTAATGGTAGTTCAATACTATTGGTGTGCCTCCATTGACGATCAGGCTGAGATCCTGCCCGATATTGTTGGGTGAAATATTAATGCCGCTGATGTCTTCCAAATGCACCAAAAGGGGTAGGGTAGTGGTGTTGAAGGTATTGGCATTTGTTGTGCTGTCTCCGAAAAAAAGTTGAATTTTTGGGCCTTCCTTATCTTCAGTACTGTTGCCTGAAGTTCCGCCGATGACGATTGTTTCTGCTCCCATAGCTTCTTGGGTGCCACGGTCCAACTTTGCGAATACCCTTATTTTCCCTTTTCCAAAACTATAATCAATGTTTTTTGGGATAAAAATCTCTGCCGCAAAAGTTCCTCCTGTGATGTTCCCCGAACCTTTGAAAAGGATACTGGTGTCCTCAAAAAAATCAGCGGGGCTACTTTCATCACCGAGTGTTCGGCTTTTTGATGGTTTGTCCGTGATGAGCAATTCGAAAATCCCGTTTGCATTGGCCAAAAAACCACCGGATAGTGGATCTATGATTTCCCCTTCGATTTTAAGGATTTGACTTGCCTTTAGGGTGTCGGCAGGAACGTCCAACAGGATGTCGAACACGTTTTCGATTTTGGTTTTTAATTCCGGGAGGGCCAGTTTCATGGAGGGATCGCCAAGTAAGGAGAAATTTCTGTTAAAAGCACCGTTCAGGCTGTTGTTTTTGGTCAGTCTGTAAATAGCTCCCAAATCCAGGTATTCCCCGTTTTCCTGATTGAAAACCGCCTCGATAAAAGCTTTGTTTAGTGCAAAATTGAGACTGCTGAATACTGGTCTTCCCGTGGTGAGCAAACCAATTGCGCCCTTTTTTCTCGCAAATAACAATTCCTCGGCTCCGGATCTTACGAATGGACTGTCATGTCGTCCAAATTCACATGTAGCGGTGACGAACAAGGGAAGCAATGGATTGTCGGGCCAATTGGCAAGGTCACTCACTGTAAATACCTGTTCGGCTGTCAAAGTTGTTTCGTTGCCATGACCGATATAATTCAAAAAAAGAACGCCCTCTTCAATTGTTTTGGACAATGCAGCCTTGGCGACAGGTGAAAATTGACGCGTAGAGGTCCTTAATTGTTCGAATTTGTCCAAATAGAGTTTTTCTATTTGGAATTCAGGGTGGTTTTCAGACAGGTAGGCAGCATGGCTTTCGGCATCATTGAGATGGATATTGTTGTCGGCATCGTCGGCAAAGAAGGCTATTTTCCGCTTCCAATCCCCAGCGGTATTTACCCTGTTTTCATAGGCAATAAGCTTGTCCACCATTACGGTCGCTTCAGCAAAGTTGGTGGCGGGAATCCGTCCTACCCCAATCTGTAATCTTTCGTCACCCGAGGTTGATTCCTCCCATTCGCCCTGTCCCCAATCCAGAAAACCGAAAAAATCATCCGAACTGTAAGTGGTCAAAGGATTGAGGCTATTCCTGGAACTGTATGTAGGGACCAAATTGGGCCTTCCTCCGACAAGGGTTTTGTAATCAAAAGTTCCTTTCCCGAAAAACAGGACATTTTTTAATTGTTTTTCTTTGTGGAAATGAAATGCCAGAAAATTCCTGATGGCAGAGACATCTTTGGTCCCGTACCCAAAGCCATCATAAATTTCCTTCAGGCGAACCACCTTGGTCTGAATTCCCAATCCATTTTTATGGGAAGCCAGTCTGTTGGCCTGTGAAATCAAATGGTCTGAAGTGATTATAATGAAGGGTTCCCTGATCGCGTTCTCCCTAATTGTCATATTTACGGGTTCCGGTCGGGAAATATCGACGATTTGGGTTGGGTCAAAAATAAGTATTTTCCCTCCCTTGTTCAGGACATGGTTTTTTTGGCTTTCCCAGATTTGATAGGGATTTGAAACATTCCAAACCTTGAAGTCCCCAGAGGTGGAAAAGATGGCAGGGTTCTCGTCCAAATGGTAATAAATCCCCGCAGAAAGATTTGCCGTGTTGAACGCTGAAACCAGAAGGGCATAATCCAAATATCCATTTCCATTCAAATCAGTGGTTTGATAAGCTATATTTAGGGAAATATTATTCGCATTACCAACAGAAAACCCGCTTTTCAATACGGCTTCCCTTCCCTTGATTCCATACGTTGAATTTGGAATGGAGGGCAGGGTGATGGTCTCGGTCACTTGTCCATTTGCCGTCAATTTGAATTCATTTTCACTGAGGGATTGACCCATCAAGTTTATCTTTAGGAATAAATCTGAATCAGACCCAATGGGTTTTTGAAATGAAATGACTTTTGACTGTCCCCTGAAAATGGGTTTGGAATACCAATTCCTTCCTGAAGATATAATATTGTTTTCCTCCCATTTTCGGGAGTTTATTTGATAAAGGCGGGTGCTGTTTGGATTTTGGATTGGATTGGATTGGAGTGCGATCTTGTTGCTGCTTACTTTTTTCCCGATCAAATAATACAGGGTATCTGCATAGTGATGATGTTGGTATTGGATTTCATCTTCCACTATCCCAATTTGATGGGGTCCTGCGGTGAAAAAATAAAGCGATTCTCCAATTTTTTGGGTGGGAATTTCCCTGAGCGTAAGTGACAAGCTGTCCAGCTTTTGGGGGATCATACCGGGATTTCCAAATAACGAAATTTCCTCCAAATCACCGACTCCCAGAGAGGATACTTGGCTCAGGGATATTTTGTAAACTCCTTCTTTGGTAATGGGGAATTTAAGGTAAGCAGTTTGGGATTTTGAAATTAGAGGGAAAGCCAATGGAAACAAAAGCAATATTCCTATTTTCCATAACCTGAACTTCAACTCCAAATCATTCATTTTTCACCCAAACATTTTCCAAAACAGAAAGCACAATATAGGAAATAATCACTAAGGGAATTCCAGCGATACCCAGTAAAACAATGCATACCAATCCAATCAAAAGCGTGATGTAGCGGAAAATGTTTGGTTTGATCTGGTAGTTTTTGAATTTGAGGGCAATCAAAGGGAGTTCCGCAACCAAAAGGAAAGACATTGCCAAGCTGATCAAAACCAAAGTGATGGGGGTGACAATAAAGGATTCCAATGCTGGGAATTTCTGGATCAAAAATGGCAGTCCGCTGATGAAAAGTGCATTTGCGGGTGTAGGGACGCCGATAAACCGATCCGACTGCCTTTCATCAACGTTGAATTTTGCCAAACGAAGAGCGGAAAATATTCCGACAATCAATGCGATATAAGGCAAATATGGCAGGTCGGAAATCTGCCTGATCCATTCAAAAAGGATAAAAGCAGGCAGTACACCGAAGGTCACCAAGTCCGCCAAAGAATCCAGTTGTTTGCCGATTTCACTGTGGACATGAAGCAGTCTGGCCACAAAGCCATCCAGAAAGTCAAAAACCGCCGCGATCAAAATAAAATAAGCACCGTATGTGATGTTTCCCTCCAGTACAAAATAAATCCCAACCATTCCACTGAAAAGGTTCAGGGAGGTTAAGGCATTGGGAATGTGTTTTTTTATGTTCAAAATCTTGCGTTTTTACCAACAAAAGGATTGTGGATTTTTTCATCACCAATGGTAGTGGCCGGACCATGGCCTGGGTAAACCTTTACCTCATCGGGCAAAACAAACATTTGATCCTTGATCGCACGCAATAAAGTAGCATGATCCCCACCCGGAAGGTCGGTTCTCCCGATACTTCCTTGAAAAAGGGTGTCCCCGGCGATGCAGGTGGATGTCTCGGGATGGTAAAAAATCAGATGGCCAGGCGCATGTCCCGGGACAAAAAAGATTTCCAATGTTGTGTTTCCGAAAGTGATGCTGTCTTTTTCGTCAATAAATTTATCCCCCTCAGTTTCCTCATACCCCGGGAAGCCATAATTGGAGGCGTAGGCTGAAACCGCTTTTAGAACTTGGACTTCGTTTTTGTGCATCCAAAGGGGGACCTGATATTTTCTTTTCACAAAAGCATTTCCCAAGACATGATCAATGTGGCAATGGGTGTTGATCAAATACTTTACCTTCAATCCCTCCTTCTCAATAAAGCCATTCAACAATCCCTGTTCTTCTTTTTCATAACAACCTGGATCGATGATGATTGCTTCCTTGGTCTCGTCATAGAGTACATAGGTGTTTTCTTGGAAAGGGTTAAATGTGAAGTGTCTTAGTTGCATCATATTGGAAACATTTTCTTTATTCCATCAAAATAACGAATAAAGAATTTATTTTTGGACATGGAAGTAGATTTTTTACTCATTGGTCAGGGATTGGCGGGTACGGTTTTGTCGTATCGGCTGTTGAAAGAGGGTAAATCCGTCCTTGTCATTGATCTGCCGGAAGGCAATAAAAGTAGTCGGGTAGCAGCGGGACTTTATAATCCAATAACTGGAAGGAGACTGGTGAAAACTTGGAATGCCGATCTTTTGTTCCCTGAAATTGAGCCGTTATATTCTTCCCTCGAAGAGGAATTGGGTACAGTTTTGTTACACGAAAAGCCAATTTACATTCCTTTCTTAAGTGTCGAGGAACAAAACGAGTGGATGGGCAAAAGCGGAGATGTCGAATTCGAGCCCTATCTGGAAAGGATTCAAATCCAAGGGCTATATTCCGAAGTGAATGACCCCTACGGAGGGATTTTGCTGAAGATGACCGGTTACTTGGACATCAATACCTTGTTGGACCACTATTCTACCTACCTGAAAAACAAAGCGGCTCTGATTGAAGGTGTTTTTGAAGAGAAGCAATTGCAACTCGATCCCGAATGTATTCGCTATGGCAATATCAAAGCAAAAGCCATTGTCTATTGTAATGGTTTAGGGGCAATGGAAAGCAAGTTTTTCGAAACTCTTCCCTTTGTGCCGGTAAAGGGGGAGATTTTGGATATTCAACAGGATTTTAAGCCACAGGAAATCATCAATAGGGGCGTATTTCGGGTGGTTTTGCCTGATGGATCGATTAGGCTGGGGTCGACATACAGCTGGAGCGATACCGATTATGGGCCTACTGAAGGCGCCAAAATCGAGCTTTTCGAAAAATCCGACAAATTGATTTTGGTGGAAGGAAAAAGGGTAATTCATCATAAAACTGGCATTCGGCCCACTACCCGAGATAGAAAACCAATTTTGGGTAAACATCCTGAATATGAAAGCGTTTATATTTTCAACGGTTTTGGGCCCAAGGGTGTTTCTTTGGTACCATACTACAGTAAAATGATGGTGGAATTGCTGATTCATGGCAATCGACCTGAAAAAGAGGTGGATATTAGTCGTTTTTTTAATTATATTTAAGATCTAAGTTGACGTCATCGAATGAAGAAAAACATTTTATTCATTGTCTTTACGCTGGGAATGCTCCTGGGGTCAAATGTGCTCCATGCGCAATTTGATAAGGAAAGGTTTGGGAAGAACAGGATCCAGCACAAGGAAATGGATTGGTACCTGTACAGCTCAAATAACTTTGAAGTTTATTATTATGGAGGGGGTATGGCCAATGCCAAGATGGCCATCGATTATCTGGAGGGAGAGTTTGACCGGCTCACCCAATTGATCGGCTATGTGGCATATACCAAGCCCAAAATTTTCATCTACAATTCCCCTGAGGAATTGCTCCAGAGTAATCTGAATTTGAACAAAGACGAGTACACTATAGATGGACAGACATTTTTTAGCAGATTGCTGGCAGAAGTGGCTTTTCCAGGTAATTGGGAAGCCTTCAAAAAAGACTTGATCTATGGCACTTCCAAAGTGATCATTGAGGAAATGCTTTATGGTTCTACCATTGCCGATGCATTTCAGTCCAATTTAATCAACAGTTTCCCTGAATGGTATATCGAAGGTGCTGCCATGTACCTTGCACACGGTTGGAGCAGGGAGATGGATGATTATGTACGTCATTATTTTAGAGAAGATAAGAAGGCGAGGCTCCATAGACTTCAAGAAAAAGAGGCGGTTTTAGTCGGTCAATCGGTCTGGAATTTCATTGTGGAGAAATACGGCAGAAGATATATTTCGAGCGTTCTTAATCTGAGTAGGATAAACAGAAACGAAGAAAACAGTATTGCAAATACCATAGGGGTCAATTATAATGCCTTTATGGATCAGTGGCGTCAGTTTTATGTTGGGAGTAACCAACAGGTTTTGACCAATTTTAAGGACATTCCCACGGCGAACCAAATCGCATCCACTTCCTCATCAGTTCTTGGAGGAATCAATGATATTAAATTTAGCCCAGACGCCAAAAACCTAGCATATGTGGTCAATAGTGGTGGGAAATTCAAAGTTCAGGTAAGAGAAATTTCAACAGGCAGGGAAAGGACGATTTACTCCGGTGGGTCGGTGTCCATCGATCAACCTGTAAACCTTACCACTCCGGTCATTGCCTGGAAGGACACCTTAAATTTAGCCATTGCAACTTTCAAAAGAGGAACAACCACCTTGAGGTCAAGGGCCATTGATGGATCTTCCCAAGACAAAATATTTCTTAGGAATATCACCCAGATTCTGAGCTTGGACTTCAATTCCACAGGGAGAAATATGGTTCTTTCCGCCATCTCCAATGGAAAAACAGATATATTTTCACTGAATGTAAGAGGGCAGGGCAGAAGGATTACCAACGATTTTTTTGACAATCTTTCACCGATTTTTTTGAATGATTCTACGATTATATATGTGTCCAATTTCACTGATTTGCCAGATTCGGTTTTGACCAAATCGCCGGATGTGAAAATATTGCCTGATTATTTCAACATTTTCAAAATCGATCTTGGGGATACCTTGGTCACCACTAAGTTGACAAATGTCAACAACCAGAATACCCGCCCTAGGGTGATGAATGGGAACAATATTTTGCATTTAAGTGACCAAAGTGGGATCACGAACCTGATGCGCTTGAGTATTTCCAATGGGATTTCCAGTCAAGTATCTGCTTTCAACAAAAGTCTGGAAAGTTTTGACTATTCTTCCAAGCTTAATAGGGTAGCCTATTCCTACAGGGATGGAAACCAGAGCAAATTGGTGGTGGAGGCCTTTTCCAATACAGATCAATTCACTCCCAGTACCCCAAGAATCCAACTGTCGCAAGCCAAAAGCCTGAATGAGAGAATCGCGGCGAGAAGGGCAGAACAACCTGATTCCATTAAAACGGCCCCTTTTAGAGGGGAAAATGACCGAACTCGCGATGCCTTTATCCGGGATACCCTTGTTAACCAAAATATTGAGGATTTAAGGGTGGAGGGTTTTTCTCGAAGCAATATTGTGCCAGTGCTTTCGGATACAATTCCGACTACCGAAAAGCTTACCGGAAGGATCAATACTGACAGGTTGCAATTTCAAAGGAAGGGCGGAATAGATACCGAAAATTATGTTTTCGATACGATCCCAGACCTGACGATGAACCAGCAGCGGCAATCGATGATTTCAGCATCCCGCAGCAGCCTTCTTGACAATTTCCGGAAACAAGGAATGCAAAAACAAGTGGTTGGACCTAGAAATATGACCCCACAATTCATCACCAGTAGCCTCAAAACGTTTTTTGTTGTGGATCCCCTTCGGGGTTTTGGCATCAGTTTGAATGGAAAGATGACGGATTTACTAGACAATCATTCTTTTCAGGGTGGCTTGATGACTACCTTGGATTTTAGATCCGGAGCTGATATTTATTTTGAATACGAATACCTCAAACATAGAATTGATTTTAGAGGAAGGTTTGATAGGAAGACCATTCAGATTTCGGAAGGAGACCTTACTTTCCAAAAATATGCGCTCACCAAAACAGAAATAGTCGTTTCTTACCCCTTGACTGTTCACAGTAGGTTTAGCCTATCGCCATTTGTTGCCAAAACACAATATTTCAATCTTAATACAGACTCTATCCTGAGAGGCGTCCAGCCCGATCAAAACAATTTTAATGTCAATTATGCTGGAGGAAAAGCTGAATTTGTCATAGACAAAACACAGCAATTGGGTTTATACATGCAGCAGGGTATGAAAGGAAAGATTGGAGCTGTCCACTACCAGGGATTGAACAATGGGGAAAGGTCCTTTTCCAATATTTATCTTGATTTCAGGAATTATCAAAAAATACATAAAAACATCACCTTTGCCACCCGGCTTTATGCAGGATCCTTTTTTGGCAAAAACCCACAATCCTATCTTTTGGGAGGTATGAATAATTGGTTGTTCAATCAATTTTATAGACCACCCACGAATCGACCGGAACAATCCCCAGTTAGAAATGAAGGAGGGTTTGAGAATTCCAATATACTTTTTGCGGAATTCGTTGATTTGAGAGGGTATGATTATGATGAAATACGGGGCAGGAACATGGTTACCTTCACAGCGGAGCTAAGATTCCCATTATTCTCCTATTTGTCACGGGGGAATATTACCTCCAACTTCATTAAAAATTTCCAAATGGTGGCTTTTTATGATGCAGGATCATCCTGGGATGATGCCGCACCTTGGGAAAAGGTGAATGACCAAAACACCGAAGTCATCAATACCAATGGTTCCCCATTTGTGATCACACTCAACAATTTCAACAATCCTTGGCTTCAAAGTTATGGAGCTGGATTAAGGACGGTATTGTTGAATTATTATGTGAAATTTGATCTGGCCCGACCCGTAAGAAACTACCAAAATAAAGATCTTAAATTTTATGTTACCTTAGGGTATAATTTCTAATCCCAAATTTTCTTTAAATATGATAAAATCCATGACAGGCTATGGTCTGGCAGGTTTTGAAGATGATAATTTCATCGTTAGTGTGGAGGTAAAAACCTTAAACTCTAAATTCCTTGACCTTTCCATTCGCAGTCCAAGACAATTTTCCGAAAAGGAATTTGATATCCGTAACCTTGTAAGCGGGGTCTTGGAAAGGGGAAAAGTGAATATATCCATTGATTTTGCCAATAAGAAAGGAGCGGAACTGCCCGTAAGTATCAACGAAGACCTTTTCCATTCATTTTATCAGAAATATCAGTCGCTTGCCTTGCATGTAGGCGCTGATTCGCCAGATCTTTTCAAACTAGCCCTGCAATCTCCCAGTGTCATCTCCAATGTAGTGGAAAAGACATCCGGAGTAGAAGAATGGGAGGCAGTGAAAAACGTATTGATCGAAGCACTTGAGCATTGCAATGCCTTTAGAGAGGATGAGGGTGAAGTGTTGGGTCGCAAGTTCAAGGAGAATCTAGGTGTGATAAGACAGGGATTGGATCGGATCATTATTGAAGACCCCATTCGAAAATCAAGAATCAGAGACAGGATCAAAAACAATTTTAAGGAATGGTTGGAGGAAAATAGTTTTGACGCCAATAGGTTCGAGCAGGAATTGATCTACTATTTTGAAAAAGTTGATATTACCGAGGAAATTGTCAGACTCGGAACACATCTTGATTACTTTGAGAAAAATCTGGAAGATGAATTCAATCAAGGTAAAAAGCTTGGTTTCATCAGTCAGGAAATCGGGCGGGAAATCAACACCATCGGGTCAAAAGCCAATGATGCAAGCATCCAAAAACATGTCATTGTCATGAAAGATGAATTGGAAAAAATCAAGGAACAAGCTTTGAATATCCTTTGAAACCGTGTGACGCATTGCCAATTCTTTTTGAGGATGAAATTGATTAATAATCATTCAGTTGTTTCCTGTTATTGACTTCACCATATCGGTAAGACGTTTTGTTTTGTCAATAGTCTGATTATTTACCAGTTCAACTCCAACAGGAAACCCAATGCCTATTTCGGGAAGAAACAGCGAAAAAAACAGCACATAAAAAAAGGACCCTTATGGTCCTTTTTTTATGTGCTGTTGGTATGATTAACCTAGTTTGAATCGAATAGGAAGTCTCATCCTTACTCTAACCGGGCGTCCTCTTTGCTTTCCAGGCTCCCATTTGGGTGCGTTGGCAACTACTCTAAGAGCTTCTTCATCACAACCCCCACCGATACCTCTAAGTATTGCGGCATCTTGAATAGATCCATCCGTATTGACTACGAATACCACATATACGGTGCCTTCAATCCCCATACGTCTCGCTTGGGTTGGGTATTTTAAGTTTTTGCTAAGGTATTGATTCCAACCTTCCATACCTCCTGGAGGCATTGGGGCGTTTTCCACAACATCAAAGATCTCATCTGCTTTTTCCACAACTGGAGCATCTGCGATGATTACCTCTTTGATAACCATATCCTCTTTTACATCCAAATCAAAATTAACCTCAATTTTCTCTTCGATTTCTACCTCATCGGGGATTTCTTGAATGATTGGCTGCTCAATTGGTGGCGGAGGTGGTGGTGGCTGTTCTGTAATAGGAATATCCAATAGTTCTTCAAAAGTATCGGCTACTTGTCCTAAGTCTTTCAAATCACCCCTGTCATAGGATTTGTATTCGAAAGCAAATAGAACCAATCCGACACTTATGGCCAGACCAAAATTCATGAACATTCCTGTTCTTTTGGTCAAATCAGCCGCTGGTGTTTTTTTAGCTTCCATTGATTTACGCTTTATAATGGTTATTATCTGATTACAATTTAAAGTTAACAATTTTAGCCATTTATTTTTATTTATACAAGTTTGGAATCCCTCTTGTATAAAATATAAAAACAAATTACGCCAATGGTTCCTCCAATGATGTTGGCGGCAATGTCCCAAAGATCAAAAGATCTGTTGGGTACATACTTTTGCAAATACTCTAGTAAGATAGCAAGAATTATTCCAAAGACTAAGTAATTAGTAAAAAAATTCAGTTTTTTTAACTTTTTCCTTGCATCCAAAGTCCCCACCCTACTCCAAAGAAATGTCAACATCCCAAATATCAGAAAGTGGACGACTTTGTCTTTTTGTGGAAACAAGGGTGTTGAGGGGAGGTTGTCACCAGGGGTAAACAAAGCCACGCACATAAGTAGCAGCCACAATACCGCAGGAATGAATCTGAATTTTAACAAAACCAATTAGGCGCCGATCAATTCGGTGTATTCTTCTACAGACAAAAGATCAGATGGGATTTCTCCTTCAAACTTCACTTTGATCATCCAGCCGGAGGAGTAAGGGGATTCATTGACCAATTCAGGGGATGATTCTAATTCTTCATTGAATTCAATGATTTCTCCAGAGAGGGGCATGAAAAGATCGGAGACTGTTTTAACCGCTTCTACTGTTCCAAACACTTCACCGGAAGCAATGTTTTCGCCGACAGTTTCCACCTCAACATAAACGATATCTCCCAATTCTTTCTGGGCAAATTCGGTTATGCCAATCGTAGCAATTCCATTTTCAAATCTTACCCACTCGTGGTCTTTTGTGTACTTTAATTCTTCAGGAAAATCCATATTTGTTTTTAATTAAGGAGTTCAAAAATACGAGGTTTAACCAAATGATAAAACCTATTGCGATAAATTAAATCTTAATTGCCCACCAAAAGCGGTAGAACTTCTCCTAAAGGCGGTGGTAACCCTTGGATCGTTGATGGTTCTGTCAAAATACAATTGGATATTGAGATTTTGATTGATGACATAACCGATAGTGGGACGAATTTGAATGTTGATGTTGCCATTGGTGACGGTACTTTCTTCACCTATTTTTCTTTGGACTTGTTGGGTATCGACTACCCGGGTGTTGATTCTGATTTGAAGGTCGTTGTTGAGGACCTCTTGTCTTCCTTGGATTTTGAAAGGGATCTTCACCCCAGCTTTGGTGTATCCGAGATCAAACCCAAAGTCCCGGCTTTTTTGTTCCGTCACCTGAGCATTGGAGAAATTCAATCCAATATTTCTTTCAGAATTGTATTCCATCGAAATGTTCAATCTCGTTTTCGTCAAGAAATTGACACCTACCAGTGGTGCAAATCGCTCGGTAAGGATCACTTGATTGAGGATGAAAATGGGGATATATTGACCGAATTCATTGGTGAGGGAAGCCCCTGGGATGCTCTGGATATTGTTGTACAATTCCAAACCTTTCTGATATAGAAGTGAGTTTGAAAAATTACTTACTTCAAACGTTGAGGCATACCCATGTGTAATATTGATACTTGAAAAATACTCACGCAGGGCAGGGATTTGGGAAAGTCCCTTATAATCCAGCCTCCAATTTGGCAAGGGGATTTTGGGGAAAGGGTTTAGCTCCAATGACTCGGGATCTCGGCCACCATAAGCGGCAAGAAAGGAAAGGGCCAACACATCCTGACCATTTATCGAATATTCTCCCCCAGGGTTTTGGGTATTGAGTCTGGATTGGATGATAGATCTGTACCCTTCAAAATTCGTGAATAAAGGAGAGTTGTTGTTCTGGTCATCTCTGGCAAATGTAGTGCGCATCATCGAATAGGTAATGCTGTAGGAGCCCATTCTATTTGGACTGAGCGATCCGAACTCTCCCGGAATTTGTTCAGAATTTCTGAAAATTTCGCTGTATTCCCCGTTTTCCCTTTTTCTAGCCTCTAGGGTAATGTTGAAATCACGAATAGGACTTGCCAAAGCATTGATTTGAAGGTTTTTGGATTGGTTCTGTCGGAACAATTGGGTCATTTCGGCACTTGGTGCCATTAGGCCTTGATTGGCCAAGTCAAACCGAATATTTGGATTTTGGCTTCCGGTAATAAATCCTAGACCTGGATTCATAAAGCTCCTGTCCAATCCAAGCAAATTTGTGTTTTCCATATATCCGGGCAGGAATGTGCCCTCAATGATGGAATACCTAAAATTTATATCCTTGACCATCGTCAGCAATTTCAAAAGTTTATTCGTGAATGGAGTGCCTATGGTGTCTTGTGCATTGATAGTGGTTCTTCCGGGGATGCTTGGCCGCCTTGGTGCACTCAAGGCCTTTAGCTTGGCGCTTTTGTTATACAACCTGACAAAATCCAGTTTGCCGTTGAAGGCTCGGTCCCTGGTGTTTTGGATCACATTCCCCAAAGTGTCTTTTTGTCCAATGGCACCAGTCAGCCATGAATAATTTGCCGAATATCGCATGTCTGCCCTAATCCAATCCAGACTTGGGACCTTGTCCAAAGGCAGGGTGTAGTTCATCATCAATTGATGGGTATAATTGGTGGTTCTTCCCAAGTTTCTGATGTTGGTCCTTAGGGAATCCCTTTTCACCTCCGAATCGAGGTCTCCTTCAGGCTCATCGATCACTGATAGGACTCTGCTCATGAAATCCACACGGAGGTTTTTGGTAAGATCCCAATTCAGGTTGTAGGATCGATTCAGGAAGAAGCTTTTTTGGAAGAATGGATCCACACCCTCAATTCCCAATTGGTCATTTCTGTACTGGGTACGCATAAAACGCCGGTCCAAGTCCAGTCGGGCAGTGAACAGGGTGGGGGAGAAATTGAAATTTATATCTTTGATTAGTTTTAGATGTTTTCCACTGAGTTTTTCGGAATTCTTGAATGGCTCAAAAACCAATGGTTTGGGCTGGTAATTATAGCTGACATTTCCCACGTATGTCTCATAATTGTAGCTCTCGGTATTGATGTTGCTTTGTTTTACCGAGCCATAAGCATACGAAAAGGAGAAATTGCTCAAATCATAAACATGTGTTTTTTCCTTTTCAGGGTTCTTGTTTTTCCTGACATTGGTAAAACCGATATTTTTTCTTTTTACCTGATCTACGACCTGTTTTCTATAAAATTCCCTTTCTGAGTCGGTGCTGAATTTCCCTAAGGCCACTTCAAAAGGCACATCTGGATTCAAGGGGTCAAATTCTGGCCTGATGGAAGCATTTTCAAAGCTGACATACATGGGGATATTCACGTTCAGGGCTTCCGGTAGCAATTTGTCCACATTGATGTTGGCTGAAATATCATATTGGGTGCTCGCCTGTCTTGCCCTTTGTGACAAGCGGGTTTCCAATCCTCCAAAACCTATTGCGTTGTGTCTGATGGAAGTCGAAATGACAGCTACATCTGCAATTTTTGCATTCAATATGGCATTGGCTGCCCAGCCTGAGGACTCGTTGAATCCAGTGACGCGCAATTCATTTGCCCAAAGACAAACAGATCTTGCCGCGGTTCCGCTGTTCCCAGGATTTCTGATTCCAATCATCATGCCCTGAATCATACTCAATTCTGGCCTACCGACGACTGTAACCTTGTATTGACGAATGTCTTGGCTAAAGGCGAGGTTCAAAGGAACCCGTTGATTGTCTCTTGCTACTTTTACCCCCACGATTTCGCTGATCGCCACATCGATTTCATTTTCAAGAGGCCAAATCTGACTTGGATCCCTCGTTCCTTTCGGAGTGATCAATAATGGAACTTCTATTTCGTAGTAATTGTCCGTGTAATCTGTGCCGATTCTCAAAAATGCTGTAAGCTCGCCATCGCGTGCATCCTCACTGTCTGCATGAAAAAACATCTTCAATCTTTTGAATTGGACCATGTCCAGACCATTCATGTTTTTGAACACTGCTCGGGCATCTCGGGCCTGCAAATCTTCCACACAAAGTTTGAGGGATTGCTCATTGAGCTGTCTTTCCACTGTGGACAGGTTGTCTCTGTCTCGGGTGATTCCCGGAGGCAGCACGTAGGGGCTCTGGGTGGGGCTTCCCTGGCTGTTTTCTTCAATGTTCACCACACCCACAGTCAAATTTGAATTGTCAGGTTCCGGAACTTCAAAAAAGCCACGTTCAAAAAGCGATTCTTGGAATACCCTCCATTGGGAACCTACCAGTCGAAAATTCGCCATCCTGAGCACAACAGGTTGTTCAAATCCGGTCAAATAAGTTCTCATAAACCGAATGGATTTAAAGCCGCTGATATCTCCTTCTGTTCTATCCGGAGTCCTTACAGGGATTCTAAACAAATACCAAGAAACTTCATCACCGCTTTGATTGCTCGTAACCTTATCTACAATGTAATTGCTCCCTACTTCCAATTCATTGGGTTTTAGGTCAATTTCATACTCATAATAATTTTCAAGTTCGTTGATGGTATTGTCATTGTTCAAATCTTCATTATCGGGAAGATTGGAGCCAGAAGGGATATAGGGCAAATTGACATTGGAGGTGATAGGGGTGTTTCCCTCCATCCCGTTGAATTTCTTGTATCTTTCCAAGATTTTGGTGTCACTTCGGTCAAATGTTTCATCCAGATAATATTGAAAATTATCGGAAGATACGTCTTCTAAAATCCGGGCAAGTGCAGGAGGGTTGACATTCAGTCGATTGAGGAATCGGTCCCTGAAAAAAGCAACTTCATCTTCACTTTTGAGACCATCAAGACCTACATCCTGGTTTGCCCTTGCCGTAGGAGAGTTGTCGAAAGCAGGAATGAGAAATTGTTGTCTCGTAATCCTACCCCATTCGGTCATTGTCGTCTGGTTCGGATCTCCATCTACGGGAAGACCGTTTTCAAAACCGTGTCTTCCATCCTTGATAATGTCTTCAGAAATATCCCCCAAGTTGAATCTTAGCTTTCCTCCAGTGGTGTTGTTCTGATTAAAAACCCCATCCAGCACCCGGCCATTTTCTCCTTGGATGAATGGATCCAGCAACCAAAATTCCAAGTATTCAATATTTGTCCTGTCAAAATCCACTTCCGTTGTAATGGCTCGGGTGACACCACCATAATTGCTTTTTGGATCTGGGAGAAGTCCATCGGGCGTAAGTGCTGGATTGTAATTGTACATTCCTCTTTCAGCAGGGAAATAGGCCAATTCGAAAAGTGGCTCTGGTACCACGATTACATCACGATCCCTTCTGGGGAAAATTTCTTGGGGGATAACTCTCCTCACATAATGATTGCTTCGGTCTACCCTGCTGATGTTGGAAGGGACACCTTGGCCTTGTTCCCTATAGAAGATGTTGTCGATATTGTACCAAGCGACCCGAGCCCTTTTGTAGGCGTTTCCGAGTTTGTCTTCGGTCATCAGGCTCAAATCAAAAGCATCATTCTCGGTTTTGGGCGTAGCCGCCAACTTCCAAGTCTGGGCAGCAGCACCACCCAAGTTGGATGGGATAATGGCAGATTCAAAGTCATCGATATAGGATGCAGCCTCTCCATTAACCTTGTTTGATGTTCCCGGAAGGAGTTGTGCGAATTCACCGCTGATTTGCACCAGGGATTCTTCCTTGGTGTTGGTGAAAGGCAATGCATCAGCAAATTTCGTCAAAAACCTTGACTCGTCGCTGAAATTGGCATCCAAGCCCCACATACTGTTTCTCAAAGTCTCGCTTCCTGTCGCTATTCTGGTGATATTGGGTCTTTCGTTGAGGAAAAGGAAAGTGCCTCCCACGTTGAATTTGTCACTGTGCAAATAATCGATTCTGGTGCCCAAAAGACTCCTGGTCTGAAAAGAAACCAAATCGGCCTTTTCAAAACTGATGGAAATTCTTTTTCCAGATTGTAAAATCCCTTCATTGATGATATTGACCCTTCCGATGTTGTAATCGATGGTGAAATCAACCCCTTCGGTAAGGGGGATGTTTCCTGCCATGACGATGACGGATCCGGGAGAAATATTCAGACCTGGGAGGAGTATCTCAGAGGAGGAACCGGCGTTGAGCCTTCCTTTTAAGAAAAATTTGTTGAGTCTGGTGACCAATTCCGCATCCGCTTGGGTGGTTCGGTAAAGGGTATCATAGACATATTTGTCTTGCAGCACCGCTTCATTGGGGAGAAAGAGTTTTTCCAAGGTTTTCCCGAAGGGTTCCAAAACAGGGAAAACCAAATAACCCCTGTCTGGGAAAATAGTGACCCCCGGAATGAAATCGAAATTTCCGTCAGGGGAAGGGTCATTCTGGGGATTCAGGTTATCCAAACCTGTCAATCGGATTAAGGGCTGATTTTTTAAATTCGCACCTTCCAACAAGCTGGGATTGTCCAATCCCGTCCGGTCATCCCGATAGATGATCTGGAGTTGGAAACCGTCTTGCTTTATTTGGGCTGCATTCAGGTTGTATATATTTTTCATCATCAGGTCCCAAGTTGGAATCCTGGTATTGATCCTTGCGGGCCTTAGGAGTTTCATGAAAATGATCTCATTTTCGGGCCTGTTTTGATAGTCTTCCGATAATTCACCAACCTTGAAAACATTGCCATTGAAGGTGTATTCATAGGAAACGGCAAGTACTTCATCATTTTGGAGCTTCCTAGACAATGAAATATATCCAAGTTCCCGATTGAAAATAAATTCGGTGGGAGCCAACTTTCTCGAACCATTGATCTGCTCAAAATCAACTCCTTTCACTAGTCCAAGAGCGTTTTCTATTGCATTTGATCCAGTATCAAAGGGTCTGAAGGAGGGATTACCGTTGAGGTTGGCATAGAGAAGGTTGGCCGCGTTTCCTGCAGGGGCTCCGGGAGATCCCGGTCCAACATTGGGGTTTCCTGGCTTGAAAACCCGTTGGCCTTCTCCAAGATCTATAAATGCGGCAAAGTTCCGGAGGGTTTCGGTGTTGTTTGCCCGGTTCATGATGTAAACTTCCACTCTGGTGACATTTACCCCTGAAAGAATCTGAGGCAAACCTCTCAACCATCTTTCGTAATTTTCCCTGAAAAAATGTCCCAGAAAGAAATGCCGATTTTCATCATAATCGGAGCCTTGGATCTCAAAATTTCTCCCCTGACCTCCTCCTTCGATGACCAGTTCATCCCTTCTTCCCCTTTGGGTAGAAGCAACGCCTGTAACCATCAATTTCCCGAATTGGAGCTGTGTTTTGACACCGAAAAGATTTTGTGCACCTTGAATCAAGCTGTTTTGGATCGGCATGCTGACATTTCCGATTTCGATGCTTTTGATGATGTCTTCCTGAAACCCTGTGTATTCTACCTTGAGTTGATTTTGAAAATCAAAAGAATTGTTTGAGTCAAAATTGGCGCCCAGCTTCATCTTTTGACCCAAAGTTCCATTCACACTCATTTGGATCTGTTGGTCGAAATTGAACCCGCCATTCTGTTGTTGTCGGATGGGTATCGAGGGATTGTCTATTCTTCGAAAGATTGCACCTAGATCCAAGTTGACATAGCCGGTGGGGGTAATGTTGATCTCACTTCCCCCAAAAATCCGGTCAAAAGTAGGGCTTACCGTAATAGGGGGGATAA
>NZ_JAUSPP010000001.1:0-2760 GCF_030656585.1 Rhodonellum sp. | reverse complement strand
TGATTTTGGTTCTTTGTCACTTTTGGCTTAGCCCAAAAGTAACCAAAAGGCCAAGAAATTGGAATCCTCCTCCGCCCTTGGCCCACGCCGGCTCGGTCCAATTTCCTCCTCCCCACGTCCGAGGGAAGTTTAGTGGTAATTCCACACCCCTAGCCTCTCTCCCCACAGACCACTCCTTGCCTCCTTACCGCCCAATATCAGCGAAGCCTGAAGGGCCTAGGCAGGCTTCAACCTTGAATGGCCCAAGATGAAGCCTGGGGACAAGTGGGAATTTGTACTTTTTTTGGTTGGGGAAAAATCCAAACCCCATCCCCACAAATATCTGCAAGGGACAATTTTTTTCAGAAAATCCCCATCCGTCAATCAATGGACAATCAGGTAAGAGGAATGTCCAATTTTACGGGACCAATTTGATTTTTTTGGAAAAAAAAACCTGTAATTTATATTGTCGATCCCGGCTAAATCCCGGCAAACGTGACCCCGGTCACGCCGGGGTTTTCCTTAAGGTTTTAGCTTCGCACAAATAATCTTCTTATGGACGTTGAAATTCTCTCCAGAGTACAATTTGCATTTACCATTGCCTTTCATTACATCTATCCCCCACTCAGCATTGGCATAGGACTGCTGATGGTGGTCTTCGAAAGTCTCTATATCCGAACCAAAAATAAACAGTACGAGGTCTTGGCCAAGTTCTGGACCAAGATATTTGCGATCACTTTTGGGATCGGTGTGGTGACCGGCATCGTGATGGAATTTGAGTTTGGAACCAACTGGGCAACGTATTCTAGGTATGTGGGTGATATTTTTGGCAGTGCGCTGGCTGCTGAGGGCATTTTTGCCTTTGCACTGGAAAGCAGTGCATTGGGCGTTTTGCTGTTTGGCTGGAACAGGGTGAAACCCTGGGTACACCTGGTGGCGACGCTTGGTGTCTTTCTGGGGTCGATGTTTTCTGCGGTTTGGATTGTCGTCGCCAACTCCTGGATGCAGACGCCAACCGGATACCATATCGTTGGGGAAGGGATGCAGGCCCGGGCGGAAATCGTCGATTTTTGGGCCATGGTGTTCAATCCATCTTCGGTGGACCGGCTGACACACGTGTGGTTGGGCGCTTTCCTGGCTGGTTCGTTTTTGATCCTGAGTGTGCATGCATATTATATCCTCAAGGGGCGCTATGTAGAGATTTCGAAGAAGGCCTTCAAGATCACCCTGGTCGTTGCCACGATCAGTTCATTGGCCCAGCTGTTTACCGGACATAGCTCTGCGGAAGGGGTTGCCGTGAATCAACCTGCTAAATTGGCCGCATTTGAAGGCCATTTTGATGCGGAGGCTCCAGGTGATCTGTATTTGATGGGCTGGGTGGACAAAGAAAACCAGAAAGTGACGGGTTTAAAAATTCCAGGTGGGCTGTCTTTTATGCTTCATCAGGATTTTGAAACCCCCGTGACCGGTCTGAATGCTTTTCCCGAGGAGGATCGGCCTTCCCAGGTGAATGCGGTATTCCAATTTTACCATTTGATGGTGGCGATTGGCATGTTTTTGATTGCCCTCAGTCTTTTTGCCATGTGGCAATGGAAAAGAGGAAAGTTGTTTGAGAAAAAATGGCTGCTTTGGACCTTTGTTTTTACGGCTATTTTGCCCCAATTGGCCAATCAGTTCGGTTGGTTTGCCGCAGAAATGGGCAGACAGCCTTGGGTGGTCTATGGCTTGTTGAGAACCTCCGACGCTTTGTCCAAAAGCGTTCAGGCCAACCAGGTGTTGTTTTCACTGATTTTGTTTTTCATCGTGTACTCCATCTTGTTGCTGCTGTTTATTTACTTGATGAACAAGGGAATAAAAAATGGCCCCTATGATGAGGAAAATTATGACGAAGGATCACTGAACAAGGCAATCGCCGGAGTAGTGTTAAACGATATAAACAAATAATATGGAAACGTTCTTGGGCTTGGATTATCCAACATGGTGGTTTTTGGTTGTAGGTGGGCTTTTCTCGGGTTATGCCATATTGGATGGTTTCGATTTTGGGGCTGGTGCATGGCACATGTTTTTCAGACAAAACAAAAGCAGGGAAATCGCCTTAAAAGCGATTGACCCGACCTGGCATGGCAACGAAGTCTGGTTGGTCATCGGAGGGGGAACCTTGTTTGCCGGATTCCCGGTGTTTTATGGGACGCTTTTGTCGGCCATGTATACACCGTTTATCCTTTTCCTCCTCTTTATCATCTTCAGGGGCATTTCCATCAAGTTCAGAAATATGGAAGAAATGCCATGGTGGCGAAAGATGTGGGATTGGAGTTACTCTATATCGAGCATCATGCTGGCAGTTCTTCTCGGTGTGGTGGTCGGGAATGTACTCAACGGAATGCCGCTGGATGAAAATTACGAGTATATCGGAGGAGGCTTTTTTGAGTTTCTCAATCCATTCTCCATTCTTGTGGGTATCACCAGCCTGGCTCTTTTTATGATGCATGGCGGGATCTATTTATTGTTGAAAACCGAAGGCAAACTATACGACCGATTGCAGGATCTATTGAAGAAAGGGATCATCTTTTTCATCGTTTCCTATCTCATCACCACGGTGTATACGCTGCTCTATGTGACGCACCTCTCTGAGGTATTCCGTGAAAATCAAGCCTTGTTTGTGGTTCCTTTGTTGGTATTCCTCAGCATCGCCAATGTCCCGAGGTTGGTGAGTAAGAAGAAATACGGCTGGGCATTTATCTTCACAAGCTTGACCATTGCCTTGTTGTTTGTCCTGGTGGC
>NZ_JAUSPP010000079.1:0-17781 GCF_030656585.1 Rhodonellum sp. | reverse complement strand
ATCATGTGCGGTGTCATGTGCGGTATCATGTGCGGTGTCATGTGCGGTGCTTGCAGATGGTCGCCAAAGAGTAACCAAAAAGGTTTTAGTATCCTGAAATTCCGGTGCCTTCAATCCCCTGTCGGCAGACAAGGCAAACATCTCGGGAATACCCGTGCCAAAGCGCTCAATGGCACCTGTCAAAAACATACAATTGGCCAAGGTCGGATTGAAAGGGTAGGAGCTATGAGGCTCTTTCAATTTAGAAATGTCCAACTCCTTGGGTAAGGAACCTGGATTTGAGATTTCAATCCGGTCTTTGAAAACAGACACTTGAATACTGCCCTTGCTGTAATAATCCCGATGCGCTATGGCATTGATAATTCCTTCTGCGATGACTGCCCGGGGAATTTCGTAGGTCGTATCTACCAAATTGAATTTACTTCTGTCTCCTGTGGAAAGACTGATTTTTGAAAGCACAAAGTCTATGGAATCATCTGCCATTTGAAAAACCGTGCCTCCAAATTCTTTGTAATCGGGAATGGGTTTACTAACCGTGAATCCATGAAAATGGGCACATTTCACCGTGGCCGACGGAAAGAAAACCTGGGGATTGGTCCCAAAAGCAAGAATAGCAGGATTGGTCAACTGACCCTGTCTCATCAACCGTAAATGTGTCAGGATTTTTTCTGTTGGATCGGTTACTTTTAGCGGGAAATTACGCTTGGCCCTTGCCTCCCGGACGAATTCTGAAAGGGCTACCTCAGAAATATCTTCCAATTCGGCTTTTCTTGAAATACTGCTGTCAAAATCATCCGCATCTATTTTCCCGCTTTGCTTGAGATACAAAATCGCCGAGCGGTAGATTTCTTTTTTCAGTTCGTCAAAGGTTTCAAATCGCTTTCGGGAAACCCGCTCACCTACTTTGTCTATAAATGCCACTTCTTTTGGGTGGCGACTCAGAAAGCTGCCTCCCTTGATAAAAACCCAGCAAGGCTTATTGGCTTCTTGTGCCTGATCAAACTCTCGCTCTGTGGGAGAAATCCCATCCTGATCCTCAAAACCATAATCCGTACCCAATAGACCTATATAGATATCACAGGTATTGACTTCTTTGAGATATACTGTTCCCGGATTTTCTCCTGTGGCCGCGATTTCTTCAAATAAATAAGGCTCGAAGAAAAGCTTCAGTAATTCATCTTCACGGATGTAAGCAGCAAGTGCCATCCGCTCTGCAGCAAACTCTTTCTGAACACTCGATATAAAGATGATTTCTTTGGGCATCTAGGATTCGTCCATGTTTATAATATTTGACTGTTCAGTTTTTAACATTTCGCTTAATTTTTTTGGAGCACCTCCCTTTAAATTTCCCTTGGTATTGTAAAATATATGTTCATCTGGAAAATTTTCATCCATTCCTGTCCAATTTGGTAATGAACAAGGGGACCCTGATGATATTACAATGAAATTTCCCTCTCCCCACATTTTCGTTTTTAGTCTTATGGAATACCATAAAATTTTTTCCCCTAGAGAAGATGGGTTAGTAAGATTGGCTTCGTCTGTTTTCTGTTTGATGAAATCTTCAATTTCTTTATTTGAAATTATAAACTCATTAAAAAACCTTATAAACGTGGATTTTCCAAATGACTGGTCCGAATATCCATTCCCTCTGATAATTCTTCTCCAATTATCAAATTTTAAATTTTTATAATATTTTGGTTTCTCTTGATGCCAATATTCACCATAAAATAATAAAGCATTTTGAACATTTAAATGTACCTTGGAGTCTTTAGGAAAGAGTTCATGAAATGTGTTTTTAATTTGTCTTAGTTCGTTCAAATCGGGAAAAATTTCAAAATCTATTAGGTGGGAAATATTCGTTCCTCCTACGTCCTTGCCTTCGAGATTGTAAGGATGATCCTCTATTTCCCAGATTAGTTCTTCATGTTCTCTTTGGACTTGGATGCTTCCAGGATGTTGGTTTAGTATTTTATTCTTTCCTATTTCTTCAGAGTTCCTAATTTTTGAATCAGCGGATTCAGTTAGGTTAAGATTTTCAATTTCAAGCGGAAGAGAATTGTCTGTTGGGTCAAGAACTCCAATAGAATCTTCAAGAATAAAATTAACGGTATCTTTAATTGATTTTACAGACCTATTATAATTTTTATATCTCAAAAAGACCATCCTTAGAAATCTAAAGTTCTCAATGATGAAATCAATGCCTTGTGATTCAGTAGGGATTTTCTTCAATCTCTTTCTGAAGTAAAAAAGAATACTCCAAAGGAAAACCATCCTGTTTCTTTCGGTTGCTCTATTGTCATCTTCATAGTTAGCATACCAATTTGTCCCTCCTTTGGAATTAAGAATTTCCCAAAATTCATTTAGACATTTATCAACCCATGAAGAATAATTGTACAGGCTGCAGAACTGGCTTTTGGTATCCTCTAAGAACTTTAAGACATTAAAATACTTCTCAATTATTCCTATGGATAAAGGATTAACAACTTGGACAGCTCTAATTTCTTTAAGCTTATCAAACTCTTCCTTTGAATAAAAATTCGAAGTATCACCTTTAATGTAGTTTTCAAGGCCAGATATGCATGCTAAAAATTCGTTGAACCCAGGATCGGCATTTTGATTTCCTTTTCTATTTATCCAAAAAAAATCCTGCCATTCTTCCCATATTTTCCCATAGTAATTCTTTGATTCCTGATTAGGCAGTTCACTTAATAATTCTGCTTTTATATTCTCATTTCCTTGCATCTGCTCTCCTCGAGCATTCATATAGATGTATAATTCTTCACCTTGTTCGCTCACATTGGTGTCGAAATACCAGAATTCGGTAAACTCCTCTAAGTATTTGTAAAACCCTTGTTCATCAATTGATTGGGTGTTCAGTGTTTCATCAAGGAGCCGATGGTTTGCCTCTAAATTTTTTATGGTTTCATCGTTATTGTAAAAATCAAAAAACCAAGCTTGTTCCTTGACCGGAAAATTTTTTTCAAGAAGATGAAGACAAAAGTGCCTGAAAAAATCTTGAGCATTATCTCTTACTCGGAAGTCCAGCTTTTGGCTTCGTTCAATCAAATAGGAACCTTTAAATTTTTCTTTTAAGGATTCATTTCTATTTGCTAAGGTTAAAAGCATTAAGAAAACAGTAGTTATCCTTTGTTGGCCGTCAATTAAAAAATATCTACCTGGAAGTTCCTCGTCACAATAGGCATAAATAAATCCTATGTTGGAAGAATAATTTCTCTTTTTGTAAAACTCTTCGAAATCTGCTTTGAGTTGGGGGTCATGAATATCTCCCAAGTCAATTGTTGAGTTTTGATACTTAGTGAAATCTTCAAGCAAAGAATGGATCAATCCATTGACCTGTTCTTTTTGCCAGACATAGTCTCGTTGGATTTCGGGGATCACAATTTGGTCGATGTACCGATTTACAAAAAGGTCCCTAAAGCAATACTTCCCAGTTCTCATATATCAAGCTCCTCCCTTGCTTTTTGAATAGACTGAAAAATATAATCTTGATGAACTTGGATATCATCTCTTGTCCACATGGATAAATTATGGTCTGGTAATGAGGGTATCATCTTGCTGAAAACATCGAAAGTGTGTTTTGGAACAAAGCTGCCTTTTTGGATAAGCTCAAGAATATTTTTCCTTTTTTCTTTAAAGAATTTATTGCCATTCGAGCTGTTGTCACTATTAGATAACAGACACATGTTTCCAATAGAATTTAGTGAGCCAAGACTTTTCAACGCCTCATAATAAAGTGCCTTTTCAGGTTCTGTTCTCGAATCTTTTTTTAGAATTTCTCTCACGTCATCTGATAGATTTTCATCCAGCATTTGGATGACTAATTCCCTTTGGTCTGGTGTTAATTGATTTTTCTTTCCTTCGGGGCTTTGTGGAAAAATATGTTCCAAGGTCCATTTTTCAGTTTCGAAAAGATGAAAATCAAATCTTTTTCTAATACCATCAGGAAATACATTTAAATAAAGAAGCACCGCATGAATAACTTGGTCATCATCTCCTCCGTATCTCAACTCTTGAATTTCCTCTCTTGGTAAAAGATCAAATCTTGCTTTTTCAAGAGCCTTGAAAAGTTCCTTGTATTCACGAATTTTTAATAGGGGAATTAGAAATTCCAAAGAGTTGTTTTTTCTCCCTTTTGTGAATCTACAGAAGCCAATCAGGGTATAAATGTCATCTCTATTGTACCAGTCTAAAAGCTTGTTGTAATTCTCCCTTAAGAGTTTATAGGCATCTTCAAGATCATCCAAACTATGAAAAAAGTTAAAAAGATGATGGTCTTCTTTCTTGCCTATTTTTAATGTTTTTTGGCTTTTCCCCTCAATCATTTTTGCGGTTATAGTAAGCAACCCTTCCATGCCATCCCCGCCTAAGAAGTAAAATGATCTGACGTCGGGCCAATTACACCAAGCAGAGATTTCATCCCATTTTCGACCGAGGTTTGAGCGTAATTCTAAGATTTCACGGAAATGAATTTTTGATTTTCCCTGCCTCCCGATCTTAGTTATGAAATAACCTTTTACCAACTCTGTTTCAGTCAAAGGTACTTTGTTACTGTTTAAATTTCGGAAGACTGTCTCACTACTTACATGGGATTCTACCGAATTCACTATCAACATGACATGCTTTGATACAAACTCATGAAACAGGATCAAGTCCTTTTTCAATTCATCCTTTAAGAATTTATCAATTCGTTTTGCAGCTTCGAAAAAATAATAAATGTCTTGCTTGTCGAGCCGGTCCCGATCTTTATCTCTAAATTCCTTCCAATCGCATTTTAATAACTCATTAAGTTTTTCTACAGAATTGATATGAGTTTGGAAAAAATTAGCTCTGATTGCATAATCGAGCTTGTTTATTCCAAGGTTTTCTTTTCCGGTTTGAAAGGAAAGAACTGAAAAAAGAATGGAGAGAGTGGTTAGACGCTGTTGTCCATCAATTACCTCAAGGTGAAAATTTCCATGCTCATCTGATTTACTTCTCTTTACTGTAATGTATTGGAGATAGTATTCGCGGCGGGTTCCTTTTTGAAAGGCTGTGAAAGCTTCCTTGAGATCTTTAAGTAGGATTGTAACGGCACCGTTTGGGTCGGAACCCCATTTATATCCCCGCTGGAAAGCAGGAATATGGTAAGTATTGCAATCATATTGGAAAAGTGCTCCATCTTCAGAAATTGAATTGAAAACATTTTCTGTATTAAAAACTAACTCCCTCATACCCCACTCACCTTTATCTTCCCAGTCACCGCACAATTGATCACCGTTGCCTTGTATTCCTTTAGCTTTTCTATTTCTTGTTCTTTGAGTGAGGTGGTTTCTGCTATTTTGGAAACTCCATTTTCGATATAACTTGCTATTTCGATTTGTTCTTGCTCAGTAGGTAAAAGAAAGTAACCATTTTTTAAATCTGAATTCCTGAGACCAACTCTAGTAATCCCATTTGAACAAACTTCAAATTGGGAATTGAACGATTTTGTTTTCAACGCTTGAAATAAATATCTGCTATAACAATTTTGAAATGTTCGAATAATAGCTAAATGGTACCCACAAACTACATTTGTTAATTTTTCTTTGATATATGTTGGTACAGCAATGTCACTTGCTGTTTCTGAATCTTTTGTAATTACAATGTCACCCTCTTTGAGAGTGAATTTATTGATTTGCTCGTTGGATGCCGTTGCTATCATTAATTCCATATCGTTAGTTATGTAATCATTTTTATAGACATCTGTATAGTTGCAAAGTCTAACCTCTTTCTCATTGGGTTTACTATGTTTATCAATATTACTTGGGAAACAATTAGCTAAATATCGAAGTTTCTTCACCTCCCAACCCTCAGGAATCTCCCCAACCCATTCCACACCGCTATCCTTCAATTTTACATTCGGGTTTAGCCCACGGGTGACGGCTTTGTGAATCAGGATTTGGCGACGTTCCTTCAGCAGTTCTATTTGCTTTTGCTTGATGGATATCGCCTGATCGATTAGGGTTGTCTTTCGATCGAGGAAGTCAGCTATTGCGGTTTGTTCTTGGAGAGGAGGGATTAAAATTAATCCCTTTTTAAGATCACTTGACCCTAAACCTACTCTTGTGATTCCATTTGAACAAATTTCAAATTGAGCATTGAAAGTTTTGTCCTGAAACAATCTGAAAAGAAAATGTGGATTAACTTTTTTATGTGATCTAACTATTGCTAAATGATATCCACAAATGACATTTTTCAATTCTTCCTTGACCAACGCTGGAACTGCAATATCACTTGAGGTTTCAGAATCTTTGGTGATAATTATATCTCCAACTTTCAAACTAAATTTTTGAATCTGTTCATTTGAAGCAGTAGCAACCATGAAGTTCATTTCATTTGAAATGAATTCATTTTTATAAACATCAGTATAGTTGCAAAGGCGTACCTGCTTTTCATTTGGCTTACTGTGCTTATCTACATTACTTGGAAATGAATCGGAGATATGTTTAAGCTTTTTGATTTCCCAATTCTTAGGAATCTCTCCCAACCACTCAACCCCCGAATCTTTGTAAAAAGGGTATTTATCCAGATTAGTTTTCATGGTCTAATTGCTTTAATTCCTGTTCCAACTCCTCAATTTGCGGCAAGGTAGATTGTAAATTTTCGGGTACTGCTTTACTCAACACATAGTCCGCTACGCCAATGGGTTGGTTGTATCCTTTAAGCGCATATTCAGCTATAATTTCATTTTTACCCTTGCACAGCAAAATACCTATGGTATCATTGTCTTGCTCCGTTTTCAGGATGTCATTTATGACATTGATGTAGAAATTCAGTTGTGCCGGGTCACTGGGTTCAAAGGCCCTGGCTTTCAGTTCCACCACCACATAGCAGTGCAGTTTGGTATGGTAAAACAATAGATCTGCATGGTAATCTTTGCCTCCAACCCGCATCGGGTATTGCTTGCCGACAAAGGCAAAGCCTTGCCCGAGTTCCAGTAAAAATTGTGTGATATGCCGCGTAAGTTGTTCCTCAATATTGCGTTCATCTGCTTGCTCTTTGGCCTGCACAAAATCAAAAATATAGGGGTCTTTAAGCAGGTAATTGGCAAAATCAGATTGGGGTGCGGGCAAGGTAGCCGTAAAGTTGGATACTTTTTTGAGAGCGATTTGTCTTTCAAACAATCCTGCCTCAATCTGCATGAGCAACATGTTTTTACTGATACCGTGCTCCAGGGTGTTGAGCATATACCAAAATCGGTTGGCCATTTTGGGGCATTTGTCTATCAATACCAAATGGTGGGACCAGCTTATTTTACCTACCAATGAGTCTGTAAAATTGATTTCGTCAAATTGCGCAACCGGTGGTTGCGTAATGTCAGATTCAAAGCCATCATTGCTTTTTAATAGCGCAACCAGCTGTTGCGTATTTGTTTTTGCCTGCTCCCAAAGGTTGTTTAAATGGAGGATGCGGTCAGGCGTATAAGCTTCAGCAAACTGCCGCATGTACAATAGATTTCTCGCAGAAAACCCTTTAATGGCAGGGAATTTTTTTCGTAAATCTTTTGAAAGCGTATCAATCACCTTTGCTCCCCAAGCGTTGATTTTGGTGCGGGCTGATAATTCGTTGCCGATTTTCCAATAAGCCCAAAGAAGCTGCGTATTGGCGGCAATCACTATCTTGACCTGGGCAAGTTCTATGGTTTTGACAATAGCTTTCAGTGCTTCAGCGTAGGCCTTATCTGGTTTTAATTTTTTGTCTTCTTCCATGTCAAAGACTCAATATTTCTTTGATCAAACCATCACTCAATTCCTCCAGTTTTAAAATATCGCTGCTTACTTCTTCAATGTCACGCAAAGGTTTGTGTCGATAAAAGTATTTGTTGAAGCTGATCTCATAGCCGATTTTGGTTGCATCGAGATTTATCCAGGCTTCGACGACATGAGGTTTGACTTCTCTGATAAAGTACTCGTGGATGCTTTCCCTTAAGGGTACATTTTCTGTATCCCGCAGATCGCTTTCTGTTTCGTAAGTCAGGTACCCGCCCCGACTGGCAGGCTCTCCTTTTTTGGAAGTAGGGAAGTACCCATAATCCGGAAGTTGCTCTTCTTTGCAGCCAAGATGGTCAAGGAGTTGATCCAGTTTTGCACCGCTTAGTTTCACGGTGCCTTTCACCACTTTTTCAGCTTCGGCATCGTACCAGCTCACCGCATTCAAAATGGTATTCTTTTCGGAAGCGGAAAGTTTTACTTTGTTGGCTTTCAGTGCCGCATCTACCTTTTCTTTGAATACATTAAAATCATTGTACTCAGCGGTGCCAATGAGTTGCATCAGTGCATGGGCAGTATTTAAGAATCCCAAATGTTTGGTCCAAAGCGCATCACTTACCAGGGCTTTGCTTTGTTTGGCATTCAAGTTCAGCTCATTTTTTTCGCACCATTCGGTTATTGCTTTTGCGTGTTGGCGCAGATTGGTATAGACTTCCTCTCCAAAGGTTTCATAGGCCCAAGCCATAGGTTCCCGCAAGCTTTTGTCAAAACGAAGTTCAGCAATACGTTCGGCAGTAAACTGTGCTTTCAGTCGTTTTGGTCGTTCTATGGTTACTTTGTAATATCCAAAATCGTGATTGTCGAACACCTTGGCAGCAATGCCTTGTTCTTCCTGGGTTTCTGAATGGTTGACTCGGTCCACCACCTGCAGATTCTCATATACCGATACAATTTCACGAATATGTGCAGGAGCAAACTCACAGTTTTTATTCCCCAGGTTCTTTCGCAGTTTCCGAAACAACAAACCCGCATCAATCAATTGCACCTTACCCTTTCGGTTTGCTGCTTTGCTGTTGCTCAATATCCAGATGTAGGTAGTAATGCCTGTATTGTAAAACAAATTGTTGGGCATTTGGACAATGGCTTCCAACCAATCGTTTTCAATAATGTACCTGCGGATGTTGCTTTCACCACCACCGGCATCTCCTGTAAACAAACTGCTGCCGTTGTGCACGGAGGCAATTCTTGAGCCCAGGGGACTTTGGGAATGTGGTTTCATCTTGTTTACCATTTCCATCAGGAACAGCAATTGGCCATCCGACGAGCGGGGAGTGGCATCGGCCTCTTCTGCTACACCCCAATAATTTTTGAGCTTGATTTGAAAACGAGGGTCAATAATGTCTTTTCCATCTTTGATATACTTTTGTTCACTTGCCCAGGATTTTCCGTATGGGGGATTGGAAAGCATAAAGTCAAAGGTGGTTCCTGCAAACTCGTCTGTTGAAAGTGTGGAACCCACCCGTATATTTTCGGGATTGTTGCCCTTGATCATCATATCCGATTTGCAAATGGCATAAGTTTCATCGTTTATTTCCTTGCCGTACAAGTAAACATCTCCCGTGGCTTTGATCTCGCCCTCTTCGTCCTTGATAAAATTCTGGGATTCGGTGAGCATTCCGCCACTCCCACATGCGGGATCGTAAATGGTCATGACAGGGGGAAGCTTGCTTTTGATCGGCTCAAAAATGATATGGGTCATCAGGTCAATTACTTCACGCGGTGTAAAGTGTTCCCCGGCTTCTTCGTTATTGTCTTCGTTGAATTTGCGGATCAACTCTTCAAACACGTATCCCATTCCCAAATTGGTCAAAGGCGGAAGCTTTCGCCCATCGGGATCGTTCTTTTCAAAAGGGGTAAGATTGATGTAAGGTGACGTGAATTTCTCCAGAACGTTCAACAAAACATCTTTCGATGCCATGTGCCGAACCTGGCTTTTGAGTTTGAATTTTTCAATGATCTCTTTTACATTTCCGCTGAAGCCATTTAGGTAATCTTCAAAATTGGCTTGTAAAATCTGCTGATTATTGGTTGCGGTGTCGTGCAGGCGTTGGAGAGTCCATTCGCTCGTATTGTAAAACACATAACCGCTGGCATCCCTCAATCCATTTTCATCCCACTCTGTAAACTTTGCCTCTTCCTTCTGGAAAACCAGTTCTTCCAACACTGCGGCTTTGGTTGGTTCCAGTAAGGCATCCAATCTGCGCAAAACCACCATGGGTAAAATCACATCGCGGTATTTTCCTCTTACATACACATCGCGAAGGCAATCGTCGGCAATTGACCAAATGAAGGATACTGATTTGTTATGGACTGCTTGATTCATTTTATCATGTTGATTTATCCCCGTTTTCTTGTCAGCGAATATCGGTAATTTTCCCAGTGATTGGCCAAAAAAGCGGTTCTGCTTTTACCCAAGCCATGGTTCCGAAAGTTAACTTTGGGCATTAAGCTGGGAGGTATAAAAGATTTTGGATAAGGAACGCTGGGCTTATGGTTCAATGGTTTTTGTGCTGGTGATTTTAGTTGTTCTTCAAACATACCCATTCCCGAACGATTAAAAAATACCCTAATCTGGGTATTTTTATAAAAAAATGACTTTTATTATAATTAATATTGATATAGGTATATAATTCTTGTTCTTTTTTTATACGATTGTTGAGATCTTTAATCTCGAACAACACATATCCCAAGATTTGAAACCCCAATCATATTCCCACGAAGAAGGAATGCAAATCCCCCCTTTTATCTGAATCCGACATTGCAAATATCGAACAGCAAGAGACCCAATAATCCTATAATCCTTAGCCCAATTTTAACCCGTATTGTACATTACCAACCGTAATTCTCTAATAATCAGTTAGGAGTTTGGCTTTTTTGACTTCACCATCTTGGCACCAGCCCTTATTCTCCCAATAGTCTGATTTTATTGAATTTTCAAGCCCATTTGGAAACCGGATGCATATTTTGGGTTAAAGAGTTGAAATCACCCTTCTTGCTCCTAAAAATCTTGCCCTGTATTGCGGGTGTTCCAGACTGTTGGTGGTAATGCCTCTGCCACCGCCTCCTGAAGAGCTATGGACAAAAAAGATTTCATCTTCTGTTGAGAACACGATGCCGACATGCCCGACCCGGTCACTGTCATTCTCATATCCTTTGAAAAAAACCAGATCACCCTTGGCGAGATTACTTTCGTCCACCGGAGTGCCTTCCAAAAACTGGTTGGCAGAACCGGCGGGAATTTCGATCCCAAACTTATTGAAAACAAAGTAAATAAACCCCGAACAGTCAAATCCATTCAACGATTTGCCTTCATAGGCGTAGGGAATTCCTTTCATGGACAAGGCGTAAGTTATCAGAGAATCAGTTTTGGTGTCAATTGCATTGTCATATAAAAAAATTTGTTGGGCAGCAGCTGAGTTGGTTTTGTTGGCTTCGGATTGATTCCGGACCAAGACCACCAAGAGGCCAACGGCCACCAACAGATAAATGGCTCTTTGCTGGCTAAGTCTCTTTGCACCCTTAAAAATCAACTCTAAATACCGCAGCATATTAAAATAATTTAGTCGAAATTTAAGGATAGCTTTAATTGTGCCACAAATCGTTTTTTGATCAATAGAGATAAATTCCGACGAAATTACAGGATAGGAGAGGTGGATTTGCTTCATTTGATGAGACAATACGATATGCTTATTTCTAAAATTCTGGAACAATGGGTAAAAAAGAAACAACATTTGACCAAAATACATTGGAATACGATCGCTGGTTTGAAAAGCATCCATGGGTTTACCGATCGGAAATTCTGGCCATTCAACAAGCGCTTCCGAAAGATAAATCCGGGATTGAAATCGGTGTGGGTACTGGCCGTTTTGCGGAAACTTTACACATTAAATTTGGGGTAGAACCTTCCGCGAATATGGCAAGGATGGCTAAAAAGCGAGGTGTACACATTTACACCGCATATAGCGAAAATCTTCCGATTGAAAATGAAAGCTTCGACTTTGCCCTGATGGTGACGACCGTCTGTTTTATTTCTGACATCCCAAGAGCGTTTTCGGAAGTTCATCGCATCTTAAGACCAAAGGGAGAAATCATCGTCGCCATCATTGACAAAAACAGCGCACTCGGTAAAAAATACCAAGCAGGACAATCTTCAAGCAAATTTTATAAGGAGGCTCATTTTCATTCCACCGAAGAAATAACGGAATTGCTGAAGCAATCCGGTTTTCATGATTTTGACTACTGGCAGACTTTGGCCAAACCGGATGAAAATGAAATCGAAAAACCTATCAAAGGTTACGGTCAAGGGAGTTTTGTGGTCATTAAGGCCGTTATATGAGGTTTTCCCTTTAAATGAATTACCGGAAAATGCTATTTCCCTTAAGAAAAGTCATTTATGACCACAGAAAGAAGTATCCAACTATTTTTCTCTACGACCTATTGCCCCTACTGTTTACGTTTAAAAATCTCGAAATACAGATATTTCAGGATTTGCAATCCTGGTCATGGTTCCACGAAGATGGATTTCAAATCCCTCTTTTACCCGAATCCGACATCCAAAATGTCAAATTACCCTTCTCCGAATATTTTGATCATTAGTTAATGCTGTTTTTTTTTAGAGAATTTATATCTATTTTCAATTGTGCATTCCACATGAAGTGTGTTTTTAGGAATTGGCCTAATCCCGGTTCTGATGATTTTGATTGGGAAAGGTCTTTTTTGATGGATGGGATTCTTTTATGGCCCATTTGGAAGTTTGATGGGCGGTAAGGCTTTTGGTATTTGCCGATAATTATCCGGAGAGAGAAGTCTTTTCCGGCTGTGAAGGGACTATTTTTAAATCATTAGAGAGAGACAGGATATGAAATATTTCATAGGACTGAACAATGAATTTCTGACTGAGGTTGGTGAAATCTATCAATTTACCCGGCGATTTTTCAGGGAATTTTTCAAGCCCAAACAGGAGTTTGATGAATTCCTGCACCAATGTTTCTGGGTGGGGTACAAGACCTTGCCATTGGTAGGGCTGACGGCATTTATCATGGGACTCGTCCTGACGATCCAATCGCGGCCCACACTGGTGGAATTTGGTGCGCAGTCGATGTTGCCGGCGATGGTGTCGGTGTCTCTGGTGCGGGAAATCTCCCCGGTCATCACCGCACTGATCTGCGCGGGCAAAATCGGCTCGGGCATGGGGGCTGAACTGGGGTCCATGCGGGTCACAGAACAGATCGATGCCATGGAGGTTTCGGGTACTAATCCCTTCAAATACCTTATTGTCACCCGTGTGGTGGCCACCACCGTCATGCTGCCCCTGCTCTCCAATCTCTCCAACGCCATTGCGATCTATGGGGGCTATCTCGGCGTCAACATCCGTGGCCATGTAAGCTGGCATTTGTACTGGACCCAAGTTTTCGATGCCTTGAGTTATGGTGACCTGATTCCTTCCCTGATCAAGACTTTCTTTTTCGGTTTTGCCATCGGCATTATCGGCTGTTATAAAGGATACAATTCCAAGAAAGGGACGGAAGGGGTGGGAAGATCTGCTACTTCTGCCGTGGTGGTGGCCTCGCTTCTGGTCTTTGTCATTGACCTGATCGCTGTCCAGATCACGGATCTTTTGGGATTTACTTAAACCGAATCGAAAATGGATCCAGTCGTGAAAGTAGAAAACGTCAACAAATCCTTTGGAGACAACCATGTGCTCCGCAATTTCTCCTTGGAATTGGAGCCCGGCGAAAACCTGGTGATCCTTGGGAAATCGGGCTCGGGTAAGTCGGTGTTGATCAAATGTATCATCAACCTGATGCCGGCGGATACGGGCAAGATCATCGTCCTGGATCAATCGATTCAGGACATGGATCAGGAGGAACTCGATATCCTGCGGGCCAAGGTCGGATTTCTTTTCCAGAGCAATGCCTTGTATGATTCGATGACCGTCCGGGAAAACCTGGAGTTTCCATTGCGCAGGCACTGGAGCAAGGAAGAACGGGAAAGGGGATCCGAAATGGCGGTTTTGGAGGCTTTGGAGGATGTTGGACTGGCCCATACCATCGATATGATGCCGGCGGAGTTGTCCGGCGGAATGCGGAAAAGGATTGCCCTGGCGCGCACCCTGATCCTGAAACCGACCATCATTCTTTACGATGAACCCACTACGGGTCTGGATCCGGTCACCGCACGGGAAATCAGCAATTTGATGATAGAAGTGCAAAAGAAATACAATGCTTCGTCGATCATCATTTCGCATGACATGAATTGTATCAACATTACCTCCAACCGTGTCATCATGTTGATCGAAGGAAGGTGTTATGCCAATGATACCTTCAATAATCTTAAAAAATCCACTGATCCCAAAATCCGGGAGTTTTTTGCCTGACCATGAAAAAGAATACGATAGAAAACTCGAAAGTAGGCTTGATCGTGATTGCGGGAACACTTTTCCTGCTTTTCAGCCTGTATATGATTGGAAAAAACCAGAACCTGTTCGGTTCCACCTTCAACCTCCGAGCCGTAGTCAAAAACGTCAACGGATTGGTGGTGGGAAACAATGTAAGATTCATGGGCATGGATGTGGGCACGGTGAAGTCGATCGACATGGCCAATGATACCTCCATTTACATCAGCATGCTCATCAACAATAAAATGAAGCCCTTTATCAAGAAAAATGCGATCACCACCATCGGTACCGATGGATTGATGGGCAATAAATTGATCCACATCCTTCCCCAGAAAGAGGTGGCTGAGCCCGTTGAGGAAGGCGATGTCATTTTCTCACAAACCCCGATCGATACGGATGACATCTTCAGGAGCCTGAATGCAACCAGCATGATCGTCGAAAAAACTTCTTTGAATCTCTTTGAAATCACTTCTAAATTGAACGGCAATGAGAATTTTTGGGCCTTCCTTTCGGATACAGTCCTTACCCAGGATTTGAGAAATTCCGTCAGGGAATTCCGGCGAACAGGAGCGAATGCCAGCGCCATGACGCTTGCAGGGAGGAATCTTGTCGAGAGACTCGAGCAGGGAAGCGGTCTGGTCAATACCCTTTTTATGGATTCGATTTTGTCCAATCAGCTGACCACCTCTCTGGAACAGATCGGGCAAGCGAGTACCCATGCTGAATTGTTGCTGGAGGAAGTGAAAACGATGGTGATTGCCATGGAAAAGGGGGAAGGGACCACAGGATTGATTCTGAGGGATTCCATGATGCGGGAATCGATTTTGAACACCGCATTGAATATAGAAGAGGGAACGGACAAATTCAACCAAAACATGGAAGCGCTCAAAACCAATTTTCTTTTCCGTCGGTATTTTAGAAGACAGGAGAGATTAAGAGCGAAGGAAAAGGAGGCGGGAAATGGGAATTGAAGGAATCATTTATTGGAGTAAATGTCAATTTTCATTTGGCATTTGAAAATGGTAGATTTTTGTCAAAAGAAAGGAATCACTTCCGCTGCTGTAGGTTGATTTACCTCATGCTTTAGTGTGATTTAATAACAAAAATAACATCAACCCCCATCAATGGAGAAGGTTGAAAATCGGCTTTTTTTATCCCGAAATATGCATCAGATTTCCTAATGAACTTGAAACAGCAAAAAAATCAGACTATTGGGAGACTCATTCCTGATACCAAGAGGGTAGGGTCAAAATAGCCAAGACCTAATTGATTATCCGTTACTTACAATCTAGAATTGAGTTCGTAATGCATAAAACGGGTTAAAAATAGTGAAAACCAATTCATTACTAAGTATTTATATGTTGTGATGCAATTGGTGATGCAGAACAGGGATTAAAAAAATTCCGGCTAAAAAACATACTTATTTTTTATATTTAAACTTTATATAATTATATTCAATTCGAGAAACGGATTCTTTTATTTTTAGAATACAAGGGATTGGAGTCTGTTTTTTGGTTTTTTTTAAGGCTCTTTTTTAAATCTAAACCTCAGGAGGAGTGTCCGCTATGTTGATTATTGTGATGGGATTGCCCGGATCAGGGAAAAGTTATTTTGCAAGGAGATTGGCCAAGCAGCTCGGGGCGGTGTATGTGGGCAGTGACGAACTTCGGAGAAAAATGGGTTTGCTGGGAAAATACAAGATCGAAAACAGGATTTCCGTTTACAATGAAATGATCAAGACTTCCAAGGAGCTGCTTATCAAGGGGGAAGATGTGGTCATGGATGGTACTTTTTACCTTCAATTCATGCGGGATATGGCAATCTGCATGGCCAAAACCCTTTCTTTCGAGGTTTTCATCATTCTGGTAGAGGCAGAAGATACCCTGATTGGACAGCGACTTTCCATGCCAAGGGAAGACAGCGAGGCCGATCTGGCGGTTCACTATCAGATAAAAGGAGAGTTTGATCCTTTGTCGGAGCCCCATTTATTGATCCAATCCACGAATGAGAATTTGGAGGAGAATCTTGAAAAAGCAAAGCATTTTTTGGAAAAAGTCAATTGATGAAGCAAAGAAAAAGACAAGATGGACCAGGAAGAGGTTAGGGAATTGATGGCCAAGGGTTTTTTTATGGACAAACCCATAAATGGAACATTGGAAGAAACCAATATTTCCTGGGTGATTCTCAGCGCTACGCATGCCTTCAAGATCAAGAAGCCTTTGAAACTTTCCTTTTTGGACTATTCGACCCTTGGCTTGAGGAGAAAATATTGCGAAAAGGAAGTGGAGCTCAACCGCCGATTTTCCCCCATCTACCTCAATGCTTTTCCCATCAGGCGAAATGAAGACCAATGGGAAATTGGGGGCTTTGCCGGGGAAGTGATCGACTATACCGTGGTCATGAAAAGACTCGTTGCGGGAAAACGAATGGATATCCTTTTGTCTAAAAACAAAGTCACCGAAGATGAAATCTCCATTTTGGCCGGGCAATTGGGCTTGTTTCACCATGGCTCTGTGAAAGTCAAGCGGCCATTTGAACTTGGGTCAGCTCAGGGGATTTTCAACGATTTGATGTCCATCCAAGAAATCGCCTCCAAGGAATTGGATGGTAAATACCAGGAATGGATACCGGAATTGGTGGCATGGAGCGATGCTTTTTTGACCAAAAACGAAGCGAGATTTCGCCAGAGGATAGAGAAGGGGTATATGCGGGATGTCCACGGTGATCTTCACAGCGGGAATATTTTCCTTTACAAGAAACCCATTCTTTTTGATTGCATCGAATTTTCGGATGAATACCGACAGATCGATATCTTGTATGAAATCGCATTTCTTTATATGGATCTGGAATTTTTTGGAAAACCTGAATTGGCCAAGAAGTTATTGAGGGTTTATGATGCTGTTTTTCCATGCTTTCCGGAAGCGCTTGACAAGGATATTTTTAACTATTTCAAATGTCTTCGGGCCAATGTCAGGGCAAAAGTGCATTTGCTCAATGCGCAATCGGCAAGCCACACCAAGTCAAAATCGCTGCATCTACTCAAAGGAAAGGGCTATCTCGAATTGGCTATGAAATACAAGGATTCAATGTAATGGATGGAAGAAAAGCATGAAAAATCCTCAGAATAGATCCCAATTCCTTTGTTGATAAATTTCAAAAATTATTTATGGATTTTCGCCTTCATGCAAGAAGACGTATTCATTCCAAAACCAATTTTTCATGCAAAGTCCGTCAAGAGATAAAATTCCAATAGTTATCATTTACCGGAATCCATTTCAGTCTCCCTAAAAATCTTTGCGTACTCTGCGAAACACTTCGCACACGCTGGGAAAAAATATTCAGAACCAATTTTCGCGCAAAGTCCGCAGAGAACTTCGCAAATCCTGCCAAGAGATAAAATCCCAATAGTTATCATTTACCGGAATCAATTTATGGTCTCCCTAAAAATATTTGCGTCCTCTGCGAAATACTTAGCGCGCTCTGCGTGAAAATATTCAGAATTATTTTTTCACGCAAATTCCGCGGAGAACATCGCAAATTCCGCCAAGAGATAAAATCCCAATAGTTATCACTTGC
>NZ_JAUSPP010000075.1:0-4985 GCF_030656585.1 Rhodonellum sp. | reverse complement strand
TAAAAAACAAGACTGGTGAATACACCAATGAAAACCTGGACAACTGAAATCCCTATCAAACCATATCCTTGATAGATCACCCATATCTTAAGCAAGCCACTAAAAATCATAAGCATTGATCTCGCGCCCATGCCTTTGAATCCTAGGTTCATACCCCTTAAAATGGCTTCAAAAAGATCCATCAATTTATAAATGACCATGGAAAAAATCATAATGGCACTTGCTGCCCGCACCATGTTGTAATACTCCTCATTCACATTGGTCAAGATGGGTGCATACCAGATCAAAACCCCTCCAATCAAGAAAATAAAAGGTAGAATCAGTAGCGTTAAAACCAAGGCTGTGGTCACCTCGCTCCTCAGCTCTTCTTCGGAAGCCACACCCCGCTTTTGGGCAACCGTCCATTTCAAAACTTGAGCAGTTTGAATATCAGCCATATCTGCATATCCAGTCATTTCAAGCAAAATCTGATAGACTCCATAGAAGGTGCTTCCCAAGCCATTGACAATGATCGGGCTGACCACAAAACCCATTACCTGCTTGATCACATGATCCAGAATGCTGGTCACGGAATTGAGATAGGCCCTTTGCTTGTGGTTTTCTTTGGTAACGGTTTTGGTTTTTACAGATCCATCCATTTCTAAAAATTCAATTCGGAATGTTTTTTGGCAATTGAACCAGGATTTTCATTTTACGGCTTCGCCCCTTCAGTCCCATGCTTGGTGACATCGCAGTAAAATGTATTCTTAAATAATCAGGATAAACAGCGAGATAAAATCCTGAATCGGATCAGGATCTGTCAAAAAAATGACAGAACAGTGTGCAAAATTTATAGGGCTGCTTTTCCCCTTTTGAAAATATTCGCAATAAAGCTTTTCTTTGAATTTTGACTGTCATAATAGTCACCACTGTATCCTTTGTAGTTTAACTCTTGGTTGCCGACGTCATTGATCACGGAGTAGATATTCCTGATTCCTTTTTTGATTTTTATATCATTGAGATCATCAGCAAAAGACCATTCGCTGTACTTAAACCGCAAAACATACAGGATGACATCTACGTTTTTCATGATTTCAAAAGATTGGCTGATCAATCCCACAGGTGGTGTATCCAGTATCACCACATCATAGATTTTCTTCAGGTCTTCCAAAAGTTCTTTGAACCTCGGCAAAGCGATCAACTCAGAAGGGTTTGGAGGGATGGAACCTGAGGAAATCACATCCAATAAATGGTGCCCACTGGGCTGGATAATATCAAAGACCCCATCCACTTGCCTACTCAGATAATTGGACAAGCCCTGATCCCCTTTGAGACCAAAATCCCTAAATGTGTGTGGCTTGTACATGTCACAGCTGACCAGGATTGTTTTTTTGTCATTGAGAGAATAGATCGAAGCGAGGTTGATGGCTGTGAAAGTTTTTCCTTCTTTGGATACACTTGAAGAAATGGCAATCGCAACAGACTGGTCATTTGGGACTATGAAACTGATATTCGTTTTAAGCGCTCTAAACGATTCAGTAAGGGCCGATTTGGGTTCCGTAAAAACAGATAAAGAAGATTTGCTTTTGCTTTTTCCAATTTTGGCCAAAACAGGAACAAGAAGTTTCCCCTCCAGTTCTTTCACATCCTTGATCTTACGGTCAAAAATAATAATGAGCATAATCACCCCTATCGGGAAAACAAAACCACCAACCAATGCAATGATGTAGGTGGTGACTTCCTTTACCGTGATCGGCAAGTAATTGGGCGTGGCGTATTCCACGATTTTGTTCGAGGCAGTATTGGAAGCCATCGCAATTGCCGATTCGGCTCTTCGCTGCAGGAGGAATGTATAAATGGTTTCATTCAAGGTGAATTCTCTCTGGATTTTCAGTAGGTTTTGTTCCGTGGACGGGAGTCTGCTGAATTGTCTCTCGATCCTTGTGATTCTTTCCTGCAGATCTCTTATTAGAAAATCAGTATTGCTGGTCACATTTCTGACGACTTCAGACAGGGAAGCATTGATATCCATGATTTTATTCGTGACATCCCTTACCCTTGGAGACGCTTCTGTTTGGGTATTGAGCAAACGGGATTTTTCATTTTGAAGGGTTATCAAATTCTGAATCAGAGAATTCAAGATTGGATCTTCGATACCAAGTCCCGCCGGCATGATTATCTGATCATAAGTCTCTCTTACCAAATAATTCTGAAGATTTTGAAAATACTGCTTTTTGAATCTTTCCTGGGAGAGTTGTTTTTCCAAGGCGGTGATCTCTCCATAAACCACATTGCTTTCCGAAGCGATGTTATAAGTCCTATTGCTGCTCCTGAAATTTTGTAATCTCCCTTCAAAAAAGCTCAAGGTGTCCGCCACACCCGAAATTTGGTGATCAATGAAGTCCACAGTGCTTTTGGCCATTCTGTTTTTTTCATTCAACTCTTCCTCCAATGATATTTCCATCAAAGTATTCAGATAATCACTCCCTTTTTCTGGATGGCTTGTGTTTAGCGTCAATCCCAAAATTGAAGATGTCAGCTCCACAGGCACCACTTGAAGGTCCTCACCCGTATATTTGGCCAACAAACCGGCTTTTGAGTTAAATTTGATCAGCGTGTTGCCACTGGGTTCAACCCCTTTAAAAGTCACTTTGAATTTTGCAAAAGGCAACTCAACCCACTCATCGAATTTATATTTTTTGGCAGGTATTTCTGAAAGGTCTATTTCGACCTCAGGCTTGGAATCCGGGAAATTTTGAAAGTATTTCTTCTCTGGGAAGCGGAGTACAAAGGAATTTGGGTCAGACCACGACAGATCCATCTTCCCTCCAATAACCTGTGGGTGTCCCCAATCCACCTCAACATGAATCGGACTGTTTTTATAAAGTTCTGTATCCACAAAAAAACCTGGCTGATAATAACCTACCCTAAAGTCCAGAATATCCAAAGTGAGCTCGGCCAAAGGTTTGGAAAGTAAAAAAATAGCCTCGTTAGATAGTTTCTGGGTTTGATTATTATAATTGCCTCTTGTATTGAGTCTTGTCAGGTCCAAAATCCCGGAACTGTTCACATCTTCCTTTACAAAAAACTTGCTGCTTACCTGATAAATAGGCGGAGTACTTTTGTTTTTTAAAAACGCCAAGGTCATGGAAATGACTATTGATATCACTATAAATGGCCAGTAATGAAGGTGTTTCAGGAAAAATTTTGCTGGGTCAAAAGGTTTTTTATTTTCTTCAATGTACCCTTCTTCGCTATTGTTTTGTATTATTTTCATAATTTCCAATCATTTGGTAGCGGTGAAAACCAATAATCCGACGGTTGCAAGACTAATCAATAATTGTGTTGTTTGAACAAGCGTAACACCCGTTCCCAGTTCCCGAACTTTCATCGGTTCGGCATAGATCATATCATTCGGTTTTAGGAAATAAAACTCCGAATTCATTATTTCATCGTTGTTCAGGTTGACAATATGGGCTCTTGATCCATTCGGGTATTGTCGGATAACCCTGACAGCATTTCTTTTGGCAACTGTGGTGAGATCGCCTGCATTGGCAATGGCTTCAAAAATGGTAACCCTATTCTGAAGAATCGTGTATTTACCTGGCCGGACAAATTCCCCAATGGCGCTGTACCGGATCCCTCCCAATCTCACCCGAACAAAATATTCATTGTCTCGGACATATTTTTTGAGTTCACTTTCCACCATCAGCTTGGCTTCCTCCGTGGACAATCCCACCAATTTTATTTCCCCGATCATCGGCAATTCCACTATCCCTAAATTATTCAAGGTGAAACCGTTCAAATAAAAGACATCACCCCCGCCCATCATATTCCCGCCCAGCATCCTCATTTGTTCCAGAGAGGATGTTGTATTCAATAAAATATTCAACTCAGGGTCGGAAGTGGTCATGGTGATGTCCACCACATCATTGTACTGAAGCAAATAATCTTCTGTCTTGTAGGGAATAAGTTCACCCCCCTGCGAGACCATCGCAGATGGGGCAAGTTTTTGCATGTAAACGACTTTCTTATTGGAGATGCAACTCACTTGAAAAAGTAGAATTGAGGATAAACCCAAAACAATAATCCTGTAATTGGCCATAAAAAGAATGTCTATAATTTAAAAAGCAATTAAAAATCAATCGGAACCTATATATTCAATCGGAGAGTTAAATTAAGTAAATTATACAAATAAAAAAACGTATTTTAAATAAATATTTATGAATTTCAAATAACTATTTGCCTAATTAATATCATTTTTTTTACAAGGATTATTCAAGTCATTTTGGAACATTTTTTTTTAGGAAAATAGCTTTTTTCGGTATTTTTCAATGCTTTAAAAAAGCTTTTAAAGAAGGGTTGAATCCTTCAGAGGGTCCAAATTCCTTTTCGCCTGCTTTTACCCAACTTGCCATAATCGCCTCCCCCTGTACAGCCCTTTTCAATTCAAGTATCCCAATTCGATTCATGTCCCTATTCGGTTTAGATCATGTTTCAAAAAATCGGATTTTTTTTGACCTATCCTGAAAAGTAACACTCCAAACATGGCTTTCATCGTCAGAAAAGGACATGGTGGTCCAAAAGCTATTTCCGCGAGAAAGAGACATAGGCAAGTCCCAGACGCCGTTTAGACAGCATATTTCCTTCAGATTGTCCTGCAAACCAGTCCCTATGGCCTTAATCAGGGATTCTTTTGCTGTCCAAATCCGATAAAATGAATAAGTGGGGTTTGGTGAATCCAGCACAAAGTCCTGTTCTTCTTGAGAATAACAAAACTCCATGATGCTTTTGGATGGGAAATCGGGATTGATGAACTCTACATCTACACCACATGCAACTGACGAAAACACAAACATGACATAGTTGCCAGAATGCGATATATTAAAATGAAAATCCATTTGCTCCAACAAAATGGGTTTTTTCATCTCTGTCTCCCCAAATTTCAGATTTTGAAGTGGCTCCCTGAGGTAGTTAGCTATCAAGATTTTCCGGAACACCTTGCT
>NZ_JAUSPP010000068.1:0-15497 GCF_030656585.1 Rhodonellum sp. | reverse complement strand
GAAAGGTTCACCCCCAAGAATCCCGTAGGGATGGGACAAATACCATAAGACCAGATTTTGCGCGAATCTACCCACAAAAAAAATCGATTTTTCACTTAGGTCTCGACCGTCTTTTTCCCATAAGGAATTGTGTGGTTAAGAGTTCGGCCGTGCCTCTGGCACTCTGGTCTGGGGAGATTGATGGGATGGATAAGGTCTGGATTCGTCCATGGTTAGAATCGCGTAGCGATGGAAGAAATCTTAACCGGGGATTTCAATCCCCGGTCTTGGGGAAAGGTTCACCCCCAAGAATCCCGTAGGGATGGGACAAATACCATAAGACCAGATTTTGCGCGAATCTACCCACAAAAAAAATCGATTTTTCACTTAAGTCTCGACCGTCTTTTTCCCATAAGGAATTGTGTGGTTAAGAGTTCGGTCGGTCGTGCCTCCGGCACTTTGATCTGGGGAAGGATGTCTGCTTTCCTCACAATGAATTGTGGGGTTAAGAGTTCGTCCGTGCCTTTGGCACTTTGATCTGGGGAACGACGTCTGCTTTCCTCACAATAAATTGTGAGGTTAAGAGTTCGGCCGTGCCTCTGGCACTCTGGTCTTGGGAACGATGTCTGCTCTCCCCCCATAAGGAATTGCATAATTAGGAGTTCGTCCGTACCTCTGGCACTTTGATTTGGGGAGATTGATGGATAAAGTCTGGTTTCGTACATGGTTAAAATCGCGTAGCGATGGAAGAAATCTTAACCGGGGATTTCAATCCCCGGTCTTGGGGAAAAGTTCATCCCCCAAGAATCCCGTAGGGATGGGACAAATACCATAAGACCAGATTTTGCGCGAATCTCCCCACAAAAAATATCGATTTTTCACTTAGGTCTCGATCGTCTTTTTCCCATAAGGAATTGTGTGGTTAAGACTTCGGTCGTGCCTCTGGCATTCTGATCTGGGGAACGATGTCTGCTTTCCCCACAATGAATTGTGTGGTTAAGAGTTCGGTCGTGCCTCCGGCACTTTGATCTGGGGAGATTCATGGATAAGGTCTGGATTCGTCCATGGTTAAAATCGCGTAGCGATGGAAGAAATCTTAACCGAGGATTTCAATCCCTGGGGGAAGGCTTGATCTTGGAACAGATCCATTTTCTTCAATTCCCTTGTTCAAACCCCAATATCTTCAATCCATTCTGGATGTCGGAGGCCTGCATAAACAGGTTCCAACCCAATCCGGTCCTGTGGTTTTCGATCATGGCCACCATGGGGCCTTGATCGATGGCCAAATAGCGCTGTGGGTAAAAGCCATGCTCTGGACTCATCGCATCATAAAACCCATATCTCCCCAAGACCTTTTCACCATAGTTGTAATAAAGATTCTTCAATACCCTCATGGATTCTTCAGGGGTATAGGGAATGGAAGAAATGGCGGCCGTGGGTGAGATGACCCCGTTGTCGTTACCTGGATGGTGGGCATTGTAAAAATTGATGGAATAACTGGCCGTCAATCCCCAAAGGTCCTCTCCATATCCTTTGAATCCCCCTGAATTTTCGATTGCCCAAGCCCTGTTGATCAGCGTTTGGTTGCGGTTTTCCTCCCAGTAATCCGCATACCTGTCCTTTAAACCTTTGGGATTCAATCCCAAATAGGAGTAATGTGCCCAGAAAAGCGGGCCTCCCATTTTCTCAGATCCATTGTGGAGCAATTGAAGGTCGAATCCATAGGCTTGGACCGCATTGTTGATCTTTCCATTTCTGGCCCATCCCTCATGGTAGGCTTCAGGGCCAATAGGGTGGGTCGGCGAGGCGGCGGCAAGCACATACGTGATAAGACATTCATTGTATCCCTCCAAGGGAAAATTCATCGCCCATTCATGCTTTGGCGACCAATGCCAATACAACACGTTTTTTCCGCCTTGGGTAAACCAATCCCATTCCATGGTTTCCCAGAGTTTCTGAATCCGGTCCGCTACCGCTTTTTGGGGAGCAGATCCATCGCTGTAATATTCCCGAAGGGCCAATAATCCCTGAATCAAAAAAGCGGATTCCACTAAGTCTGCACCATCATCTTTCTCTGAAAAAGCTTTGGTTTTCCCTGTCTTTCCATCCAGCCAATGTGGCCAAATCCCATGGAATCGATCTGCTTTCTCCAGGAATCCAACGATTTTTTCGAATCTTTCCAAACCCTGCTCTTCACTGATCCAGCCCCGTTCGATTCCGGTGATCAAGCCAAAAATCCCAAAACCAGTACCGCCGGTAGTGACGATATGGGCATCATTGTTTTCGTATTCCCCATCGATATGAATTCTTTCTGGCGCCATCCCTGAATTGGGTTCTGCCCCATGCCAAAAATAGCGGAAGGTATATTGTTGGATCATGTCCATCAATTCTTCATCACTCATCTTCCTGGTCTGGACCTCAGTTTTGCCGATTTCGATGGTCTTATTTTCCTTTTGTGCCAAAATGCTGTAATGAATACGCCCATGTCTTTTCAGGTCTTCTGCGAAATCAAGGTAAATGGTGTCGCTTACCTCAGCCCTCAATTCATAATTTTTTCCATCACTGCTGGCCATGACTTCATAAACATCCACACCTTCCAATTTTGACCACTGCAGTTCCACATGTTGGTCATACCCTTCCGCCAAAAGTGTATACTCATTTTTGCTTTCTCCTTCCTGACAACTTTGAGCAAGCAATGCGAATAGCAATATTCCGCTCAGGAGAAAAAATGAGCTGTATCTTCGGGTGCTTTTTTTGTGAATCGGGCTTGAAATCATGGGAATTTCTATTGGGTGGATTTTGGTAAAAATTTGACAGGACGAATGGCTTTTGAAAGCGAATTGGTAGTTGTTTTCTAAATTCAAAAGGGGATCGAATTCAATACAGTTGCTCTTTGTTTCCGTTTTTTATTCAGAATTGAAAGTAAGGAACAAAGGGAGAATAGGCAAGCTCTTTTCCTTTAAATGGTGGATTCGTGTCTATTTCATAATCAGGTGATGCCAGACAATAAATTGATATTGCTACAAAAAACCAAAGTTTATGGTGCCATGAATCATCAAGAAATAAATTTGGGATAGTGGAATGGAACCAAACCAAGTATTTGGATGGGAAGACTATTGAAGGCTTTGAGGAGTTTTTTTTTTTAGAATTGGTCTGGGTATCAAATGTGGATACTGATTTGTCCCCCATCAAAAATTGTGTGGTTCTTGTTGGAAACTTCTTTAAATTCCACAAATTTGTAACACTTGAATTTTAACCAACCCACACCATGAAGAGATTTTTAATTTTAGCAATGGCTGCAGGCTTTATGCTTTCCTGCCAGAATCAACCTTCCCAAGAGGAAAAAACCGTAGAAAAAGTGATCGAAAAGAAAATCATCAAGGGCGAAAAAGTCCTTAGACATGTCGTACTCTTCAAATTCAAAGACGAATCGAGCGCTGAAGATGTCAAAAAAGTAGAAGATGCCTTCTTGGGCCTGTCCTCGAAAATTGAGCAGATCCAGGACCTGGAGTGGGGAATCAACAACAGTCCCGAGGGGCTGGATCAGGGGTTTACCCATTGCTTCTTGGTGACCTTTGCTTCAGAAGAAGACAGGGCGATTTATCTTCCACATCCAGATCACAAAGCATTTGTAGATGTTTTGGGTCCTCATTTGGACAAAGTGTTGGTCGTGGATTACTGGACGGCTGACTGATAAACCATTGACATTAAAAATCGCCGAAGGGAGGGAAGCCGCGTATGCAAACGACGCGTTTTTCCTTCCTTCGGCGATTTTGTTTAAAGAAATGGTGCTGTCCGATTAATCAAAGGGCAATTCTTGCGAAGGACTTTTTCCACCTGCCACATCCAGGACCTCAATAACCACATATTTGCTTGCACCTCTCCAAGGTAAGGGTTGGAGGTATTCTTTGTAGCGCAATTCCACGAACTTCCCGCTGGCTCTTTCCAATGCATTTGCCACCTCGTCGCTTTTGGAACTGAACCTAAATTCATTGCTTTGCAAAGCGCCTGCGGTTGGGCTCTGAAAACCCTCTTGAACCAATCTTCCTTCCCAGGTTTTGAAAACAAAGCCTTTCTTTTCGAAGTAATTTAGATTTCCGGCTTTGACCCCTTCGGAGAAAACAAAGAAGTACCTCCAATAAACCACAGCGGTCAAAACGACTATCAGAACTAGAATTCCGATCTTTACATATTTGTTCATAAAATTGAAAAAGGGTTTTGTATAAAAATTTAGGTGTTAATATCTTGTTTCTTTTCTTATAAATCAAGAATAAAATTAATGTGTCATCCTGTGGATTTGCACAGTTCAACCTTCAATATGCATTCCGTTTCCAAATGAGATCGAAACTGAAAGAAAATCAGTTTATTGGGAGACTAATTCCTGATACCAATAGGGTGGAGTCAAAAATAGTCAACATCTAAATGATTATCAGGTAAATACAATCTTGAATTGAGGGCGTAATGCATAAAACGGGTTCCAAGAAAAACAATGGATTAGCTGCCAAAGCGGTTCTTCTTAAAACCATGTTTCAATATTCAATGTTATGCAATGACATCCAATATACGATTTCCCATGCATACAAATCTCCTGCCCTTTCAAGGGGAAGCCTCCTTTTTTCCGGATTTTTTTTCTGAACAAGAAAGTGATCTCCTCTTTCAGAAAGCAGTGGAGGAAATCCATTGGAAGCAGGAACCGATCTGGATGTTTGGTAAAAAAGTGATGCAACCCAGGTTGACAGCTCTCTATGGCCATCCGGAAATCAGTTACGGGTATTCGGGGATCGAGATGAAGCCATTTCCTTGGACCGACTTCCTGTTGGAAATCAAGAATCGGATTGAAAAGGAGGCCGGTGTGATTTTTACCCATGTATTGCTCAACCATTACCGGGATGGAAAGGACAGCATGGGTTGGCACAGGGACAATGAAAAGGTTTTAGGGCCAAATCCCGTGATCGGTTCGGTAAGTTTTGGTGCGAATAGAAATTTCCAGCTGCGCCACTACCTGGACAAACAGCACATGATTTCCCTTGATTTGTCCCATGGAAGCTTTCTGCTGATGAAAGGGGAGACCCAGCACCATTGGGAACACCAAATCCCAAAAACCGCCAAAATCATCGGGCCGAGGATCAATATGACCTTTCGGAGGATTGGATAAACCCTAGCTATACATTTCCAAATGCTATTCCAGTCAGAAATTGATTGATAATCAGCTAATTGTTTGCATTTTTTGACTTCACCATGTCGAGAATACGTCTTATTCAACCAATAGCCTGATGATCTATCGGTTTCAACTCCAACCCAAAAAGGAATGCATATTTTGCGTTCAATGGAACGGTCTATGAACACACAGATCAAGGTTTGGTTTTTATAAAATAGTGGCCAAAGATCATGGAGGGGGTTCAAAAGCAAGAGGGACGGGATTCCAACACTGTTGAATCCCGTCCCTCTTGCTCCCCACCCAAGGGGCCATTCAATTCTTGTGTTTTTTTAATCCACGAGCCAAATATAATCACCGTAGCCTTCTTTTTCCATATCCGCTTTTGGGATAAAACGGAATGAGGCGGAATTCATGCAATATCTTAAACCTGTGGGTTTGGGGCCATCGTAAAAAATATGTCCTCCATGGGCATCTCCCAATTTACTCCTGGCTTCTACCCGCATCATGCCGTAGGCGGAATCAATGGGTTTGCTGATCAACCTTGCATCAATGGGTTTGGTGAAGCTTGGCCAGCCTGTGCCCGAATCAAATTTATCCTTGGAACTGAACAAAGGTGCTCCAGAGACGATGCAGACATAAAGTCCTTTCTCCTTGTTGCCATCAAATTCATTGTCAAAAGACCTTTCCGTCGCTTCTTCCATGGTCACCTGGTATTGCAGGGGGCTGAGCTTCTTTTTCAATTCTGCTTTGGAGGGCATTTTGTATTTTTTCTCCAGATCCGATGGCCAGTGGTCAGCGATGAACTTGTCCCTGCCGGAGCCTTTTCTGTAGGAATAATAATCCGCCGGATTTTTCTTGTAGTAGTCCTGGTGGTATTCTTCCGCTTCATAGAAATTGTCGAATTTCACAATAGGCGTCACAATGGGTTTTGAAAATTTCCCTGACTTGTCCAGCAATTTTTTGGAGGCTTCGGCTATTTCTTTCTGAAGGGAAGAGTGGTAGAAAATCGCGGACTCGTATTGTGTGCCTCGGTCATAAAATGATCCTCCTGCATCCGTTGGGTCAAACTGCTGCCAGAAAATATCAATGATTTCGGAGTAGCTGATCACCTCGGGGTTGTATTTGACTTGAACAGCCTCTTTGTGGCTGGTTTTGCCTGCACTGACTGCCGCATAGGTCGGGTTTTTCTCCTTGCCACCGGAATAACCCGCTACGACAGAAACGATGCCTTCGATCCCTTCAAAAGGGGCTTCGATGCACCAGAAACAGCCTCCTGCAAAAGTTGCCAATTCTGTTGGACCCTTGTAATCTATGGCAGGGGAGGATTCGGCCGATTTCTCTTTGGCATCGTTCGCCTTGGAACAAGACATGAGAGATAAACTGAATACTTGGATAATTACCAGTAGGATAATTTTTTTTGCGTTTTTCATGGAGATAAAACCAGAGGTTTCTTGGAACATATTTTCAGGCATGATTTTAGTAAATAGGTAAAAAGCCATACGAGGCTGAATGGGGTATATTGACTTTGGTGGCCAAAAAGGGATCCTATATTCATTTGTTGGATGAAGAAACGAAAAACAATTGACAACCATAGTTTTAAACTGTAATCAAGGGACTTCTGTTTTTGGATTTGCCTTTTTTAACATTTGTATCAGTATACGCACAAACAACCTCAGGTGGATTGTCAGTGTTTGGTTCACATTCATTTCAAATGAATGAACAGTTTTGCTGGACAGGACCATTGCACAATCATTTTAAACTAAAACGCTATAAACATGAGAAAATTAACAAAATCAACAGTTCTGCTCCTTTTGTTGTCCTTTTTTTACTTTTCCGCCAATGCCCAAACCGGTGGAGGTTTTGGGATAAAGGGTGGATTGAATTACAATTCCAATGGTAAATATTTTAAGGATGCCGGTGCCGCTTTTGGTGATCCGCTGAACAACCTAGGCTATAATCTGGGAATCTTTGGCAAAGTAAATTTGGGGCCTGTATTTCTTAGACCTGAATTGTCCTATACGCAATTGAATTCCGAAATCAACAACCAGAAATTGACAACTCAAAGATTGGATGCGCCACTTCTTGTAGGAATCAATGTTTTGGGGCCCTTGTTTTCCGTATTTGCGGGACCGTCTCTTCATTATACCATCCAAGATGAGTTGAGGTCTTTTGATTATGATGCTGTCAATGCGGGCTACCAGTTTGGCATGGGGCTGAACTTCGGTACTGTTGGGCTTGATCTTCGTTATGAGAGGGAATTGAACAACAAGGAAATCGATGTGGATCGGGTATTCAACGGCAGCGGAAATTTCCGGTACCAACAAATTATCCTTGGTTTATCCCTGAAATTCTAACATTGGTTTTCAAGAGTTCGCAATTCATGGTGCATTTGGCTTGTGAAAAGGATCATGTGTCTTTTGTTATGATTTGTCTACGGAGATTTCATGGCTCTGGCACTTTGTCCCTGCGTGATCATTTGGTGCAATGAAGATGTCAGGGCTCTGCCTTTTTTCTTTTTTTTATCCAAGAAGATTCGACCGCCATACCAATGGGAAAGAGATATAAAAAAGGGGGTTTTATCCTAAAATCGTCCTTGCAATCGTTTGTTGCTTGCATTGAGGGGCTTTAGCCCTGATATCTTCGTAGCAAAAGGCGTATCGGTGGTCAAGGAGGGGCGTTAGCCCTGACATCTCTATTGACCGTGATCGTTTATGCAACAAAAAGTGTGATAGCCATGAACTTTGCCTATTCGTACCATTCAAAAACATATTTCGGGTCATATTCAATATCGAATTTTTCTAAAAGCAACAGATATTCATCCCTGAACGATTGTTTTTTGTGATGTTCTCGTTGATTCAAAATATATTTCACTACAATATCAATTTGTGATTTAGAATATGTAAATCCTCCAAAACCATCTTGCCAAGAAAATTTTCCCGGTAGATATTTTTTATCATTTAACCATTTGGAAGATCCTGATTTTACATGTTCCATTAATTTTGATGGAGAAATGCTGGGGTGTATTCCTACCAATATATGTGTATGGTCTGGGTTGCAATAAATGGCATAGGTTTTACATTTGTGGTTTGAAACAATTCCACACATTACCTTCTCCAATTCATCTCTGAAATGTTCTTTGATAAAATTCCCTCCTCCTTTAACTGAAAAAACAAATTGGGTGTACAATTGGGTATAGGTGTTTGCCATTGGTTTTAGGTTTCAGGGCTACAGTCTTTTGTTTCATTCGTTATGGTTTGCGGCTATGAATACAGCTGGAATATGCCTTTTTTGTTTTATTTTTAATCTACGGAAAATTATGGGATTCACAAATGTAGATTTTTGATTATAAAGGGGTATTTGCTCTATTTTTAGTTGAAAATGTTGAGAAATGTATAGAAATAGGGAAGATTACCCTGTAATCTAGGCAGCAAATGCGAAATAGTTAAATGAATCGCACTGTGTATCCTTCATGAATTTTGGGTGCTATGAAGATGTCAGGACTACGCCCCTCCCGTCTATCTTGATGATTTGATACTACGAAGATGTCAGGGCTATGCCCCTTTGTGTCCATCGTGAATGTTTGGAGGTACGAAGATTTCAGGACTCTCCCCCTTAGTAATCTTCGTTATTTTTTGTTCCTATCTTCGTAGATTAAGATGCTTAGATGTAGAAATGGGGCGTTACCCCTAAAATTTTCCTGCCAATGTGTTTGTAGCATGAAATTAAAGAGCGTTAGGCTTGATACCTCAATTGGCAAAAATGAGATCACGTAAAAAAAGGGCGTTTTCCAACCATTTTCGTAGCAAAATGAGCAAAGCTTGCAAAACGAAGAGCCCTAGATCTGATATCTCCTTCGACCGTAATTAGGAAAAAATGAAATAATCTAGATTAGATACCAACTGTTCGTAGGTTGCCAATGAGGGGCTTTAGCCCTGAAATCTTCGTAGAAAAATGATGCGGTAATTTATCAAAAGGGGCGTTAGCCCTGACATCTCAATTTTCTGTAATGCGATGATGTAAGAAAAGGCATGTAGTACCCATTTTCCCTCAAATATTAAACTTCTCCTTCAAATATTTCATCGCCATCCCATAGGCTTCCTTTGTAGCTTCCACGTCGTGCTTTGGATTGGAAGGATTGGCGAATCCGTGTACGGCATTGAAGATCTTATATTCCAATTTTTTACCAGCGGTTTTCATGGCTACGGCAAATTCCTCGATCACCTCTTTGCTGATGTTTTGCTCGGTGGCAAAAATCCCCAAGACATCCGATTGCAGTGTTTTTAACTTCTCCACTTCCCTGATTGGCATTCCGTAGTAAATAATGGTGCCAATGTTTTGGTTTTCCAAAAGCAAGGCGGATTTCAATGACCATGCACCTCCAAAGCACCAACCCACATTGGCGATTTGTGCTTCTCTCCCTGCCATCCCTTTTGCGCCAAGCACAATGTTTTCCAACCTGGTTTCATTGGTCTCCCTCATGATGCCCATGGCTTCCTGTGGCGTCGTTCCCACTTTGCCATCGTACATGTCCAAGGCAAGGACATTGACATTTCCGCCAAGATCCTGATAGAATTTATCCGATTCTTCCTTGATATTGTCATTGAGTCCCCACCATTCCTGATACACAAAAAGCCATTGATCGGAAGGTGTTTTGGCTTTGATCAAATAGCCACTGCCCTCGTTTCCGTCTGGAGTTGGAAAGGAGATCATTTCTCCCATTCCGGTGAAGTCAAATGCAACTGGTGAAGGGTGGAATGAGACGAATTTGGGATCGTCCAAGAAGGCGAGCATTTCCGATGGGCCGGTGGCATGACATAATGTGATTTCAGGGAGGACCGCTTGGTTGGAAGACGGAGAGAGTTTCCAGCCCAGAAGGCTGAAAAGGATCAGATTGAAATAAAAGACGATTTTGACCATGGCTTGTTTTTTTGAAAATCTAAACACTAAAAAAAGAACATTGTTGCAGAGAAAATCGGGAATATTTCTCGTAATGCGTCATAATGTTGACCTGTAATTCAAATATACCTGTTTTTATTTGCACACAAATCACCAATCAACCCTTATTCTTTCCGATTAAAACTGGGCTTTTGTTTCGTAAATCAGGGCATGTTAAATTTATTTCCACACCTTAATACTTTACCATGATAAGAAAAATTTACTGTTTGTTGGGACTGGCCTATTGGATGGTTTTGACCAACGCTATTGCCCAACAGATTCCCAGCCCCAAGGAACATTTTGGTTTTGAAATTGGGGAAGATTACAAGCTGGCGACTTTCACCGCCACAGATGCTTACTTCAGGAAGGTGGCGGCACTTTCCGACAGGGTGAAATTTGTAGAGATCGGGCCCACGGAAGAAGGAAGGCAAATGCCAATGATGATCATTACCTCCCCCGAGAACCATCAGAAATTAGCCCGATACAAAGAAATATCCCAACTCTTGGGCCGCGCCGAAATTGGCGAGGAAGAAGCCAGGAAATTGTCCCTGGAGGGAAAAGCGGTCGTTTGGATTGACGGCGGACTCCATTCCACGGAGACCGTTGGGTCCCATCAGCTGATCGATACCTATTATCAACTGGTGACCCGGACAGATGCCGAAAACATGCGCATGCTCGATGACCTGATTATCCTGATGGTACAGGTCAATCCAGATGGCCAAGAAATCGTGACCAACTGGTACATGGGCAACGAGGATGTGAAGAAAAGAGACATGAACAGCCCTTACATGTACCAAAAATATGTTGGGCATGACAACAACAGGGATTTTTTCATGATGAACATGAAGGAAACCACCAATACATCACTGCAACAGTATGTGGAATGGCTTCCCCAGATCATTTACAACCATCACCAGACTTCCCCAGCGGGAACGGTTGTGGCCGGACCTCCTTACCGGGATCCCTTCAACCACGTTTTTGATCCCTTGATCATGACCAGTTTGGACGGTGTAGGTTCTGCCATGATCAACAGATTGAATGTGGAAGACAGGCCAGGATATACCCGTTTGAGTGGTTCCGTATTTTCCTCTTGGTGGAATGGCGGTTTGAGAACCACACCTTATTTCCACAACATGATCGGCGTCTTGACCGAAATCACAGGAGGCCCGACGCCTTCCGAAATCCCACTGATTCCAGAACGCTTGATCCCAACACATGCAACTCCCTTTCCTGTAGAACCACAGGCTTGGAACTTTAAAAAATCACTCGATTACTCGGTTTCGCTGAATTATGCGATTCTGGATTATGCCAGTAGAAATTCCGATGCCTTGTTGTACAATATCTATAAAATGGGGCGCAACAGTATCGAAAGGGGAAGCATGGACCATTGGACCAAATACCCAAAGCGTTCGGCGGCGATTCAATCGGTATTTGATGCAGCTAAAGAAAAAGCCGCGACAGATGATCCGGAAATGGCTTTCTTTGGCATGCGCAGTGGACTTCCCGGCCAATACTTTGACTCGGTTTTTAAGGATCCAAACCTCAGGGATCCAAGGGGATTTATTTTGTCCTCCGACCAATCCGACTTTTCAACGGTCGTGAGGTTCATGAATGCCCTGATCAAATCGGGTATTTTGGTGCACAAAGCCACGTCAGCCTTTACTGTTAAAGGAAAACAGTATCCGGCAGGTTCCTATGTGGTAAAATCAGATCAGGCATTTCGGCCACACGTTTTGGACATGTTTGAGCCACAGGACCATCCCAATGATTTTCAATTCCCGGGAGGACCTCCTGTAAGGCCTTATGATGCAGCAGGCTGGACATTGGCTTTCCAAATGGGGGTTGAATTTGACAGAATAATGGATGGCTTTGACGGTCCGTTTGAAAGAATCACTTTAGGGGAAGTTCAGCCTTTTCCGGTGTATAAAGTTCCTAGTGGCTCCGGCTTCTTGCTGGATTCAAGGGCAAACAATTCCTTCATGGCTGTCAATGATCTGCTGAAGGCGGGAGTGGCTGTTTCCAGAACCACGACCACCGTTTCAGGCTTGCCGGCGGGCAGTTTTTATGTTTCGGGAGGAAAATCTGTTTTGGAAAAGGCAGCCAAGGAATATGGTGTCAAAATGGTGGCTAGCTCCAAACCTGCTGGTGTTGTCAAGATCAATCCCGCAAGAATCGCCCTATTTGACCATTACGGAGGTTCAATGCCCTCAGGTTGGGTCAGGTGGATGATGGAACAATATCATTTTGCTTTCCAAGTGGTGTATCCTGAGGAAATTGACAAAGGCAACTTAAAAGCCAAATATGATGTCATCTTGTTTATCGGGCCAGGAGCACCTGGAACGGTCAGAAATTGGAATAGAATGCCAAAAACAGATGAAATCGATGCACAATACCACAATCTTTTGGGAGCGCTTACCAAGGATAAATCCATCCCGGAATTGAAGAAATTCATGGAAGCTGGTGGAAATGTCGTGGCGGTGGGAGCAAGCACCTCATTGGCTTATGATCTTGGATTGCCGATCAGCAATGCCTTGGTGGAAAAATTACCCAACGGAAAGGAAAGAGCTTTGCCGGGCGATAAGTATTATGTTCCGGGAAGTATTTTGAAGGCCAAATTGGACGGGAATCATTCCTCAAACTGGGGAATGGGTGAATCTGCCAATATGGTATTCAACAACAGCCCAGTCTTTTCTTTGGCACCCGATGCCTTGATCAAGGGCGTGAAGCCTCTCGCTTGGCTGGGCACTGAATCCTCCCTGATTTCTGGTTGGGCCTGGGGTGAATCCTATCTGAAAAATGGTGTATTGGCTTTTGAAGCCCCAATTGGAAAAGGAAAACTGATCGCTTATGGACCTGAAATCACCTTCCGGGCACAAGCACACAATACCTTCAAATTGTTGTTCAATCAGCTCTATACACAATAAACAATAAATCTGGAATACATTTTCCTGAATCTCCATACCTAGTGGGGTCTTGGGATTGTATTCATAATCGGGTTTAACAAAAGAAGGCTTGGAGAAAATTTTCTCCAAGCCTTCTTTTGTTAAATCCTTGTGGATGGTTTGTTGGGTGATCTTATGACCTACCCAAAAGCCTATTCCATCATGGCGAAAAATTTGTCCAAATCAGGTATGATCACGATTCTGGTCCTTCTGTTTTTGGCCATGTTCTCTTTGCTGTCATTTTCAACAAGTGGAGAATAGCTGCTTCTTCCTGCTGCGATCAGTTTCTCTGGAGCAACATTGTATTTGGTTTGAAGGATACGAACAATTGACGTTGCTCTTTTTACACTTAGATCCCAGTTGTCCTGCAATACGCCAGTGGAAATAGATCTTGGATCTGTGTGTCCTTCGATCATGACTTCCATGCTCGGCTCAGAATTGATTACCTCGGCAAGATTTTTCAAAAGATTATCTGCATTTCTGCTGAATTAGTAACTACCGGTGTTGAACAATAACCTGTCGGAAACAGTGATCATCACGACTGTTTTGTCGATGTCGATCTGGATATCTTCGTTTTCTTCAGCAGAACCATCTGTGATGGATTTCTTCAGGTTGTAGGAAACTGCAAGATTTACTGAATCTTCCAATGTTTTGGCATTCTTCAATGCTTCCTGATCAACTTTGGCCATTGTGGCTTTCAATTTGTCCATAGTGGTGTTCGACATTGGTGTCTTTCCATTGATGGAGAACTTTGAATCGCTTTCGTCCTTTAGGGAGTTGATTCGCGCATTGTATTCTTCTACGCGTGCTTCGATACGGGCAAATTTGTCTTCCAAAATCTGGTTTTCGGATTCAAGCGCCTCTTTCGCGGCGTTGGTCTCTGCCAGTGAACTTTCTGTTTGGTACAGATCATTTTGTAGTTCGACGTATTTCTTTTTGGAAACACATGATCCCATAAGGGTTGCCGACGCTAATGTGAAAAGAATAATTTTTTTCATGTTGGTTAAGTTTTTATGACATAACCCCACATACCAAAAATGTTGCCATCTAAAACCCAGTATCATATTTTATCCTATTCGTTTTAAATATTGCGGGTATTTAGATGATTATTACCAGTAATATTTCATTTATTTTGAAAAAACAGTGTGCTTTTTCTTAATTGGGGAATTTCCAATGGGCTGAACTGAATAAATAAAGTGAATTTCCCCTACATATGTGGAATATCAATTCCCTGGGATGCATTGCCAATTCAATTTCAGCCTAAAATTGATTCATAATCAGCCTTTGTCACAATTTTTCACTTCAGCAAATCGGTAATATGGGTTATTCTCAAAACAATCAGATTTTGTTGTAGGGACAACCTCATTTGGAAACGGAAAGTATATTTCGGTTTGAACCCAATTCTGTAAAGAATATGAAATTAAAAAGTTAAAAAGGGATGGAAATATCTTACACAGGTATCAAGGAATAATAGCGTTTGAATTCTAAAGTGGGGGGCAATCAAATTGTTTATAACTATCCATTACCAAAATATTATTCTGACATTGATTATATTTATACCTAACCAAAGCCTTGAAGTATGAAAATCCTTAAAATTGTTGCCGTTTTATTCGGCTTGATGATAGCGGTGGTCTTGATTGTTGGCCTTTTTTCTCCCAAAGATTACCACATCTTGAGGGAGGTGATCATCGAAAGGCCTCATCAAGAAGTTTATGATTATGTCAAGTTTCTCAAGAACCACGATAATTTTAGCAAGTGGGCAAGTATGGATCCCAACATGAAAAAGGAATACAAGGGAACGGATGGAACTGTAGGTTTTATTTCTTCTTGGGAAAGTGAAAACAAGAATGTGGGCAAAGGAGAACAAGAAATCATTGCCATTGAAGAAGGAAAGAGAATCGATTATCAGTTTAGATTTTTTGAACCTTTTGAATCTTCGGACAAAGCTTTCATGACTTTTGAATCTATAAATGCATATCAAACGAAAGTCCAATGGGGTTTTGACGGCCATATGGGCTTTCCCATGAATACGCTGTTGCTTTTTATGAATATGGAAAAAATGATCGGGGATGATTTTGAAACAGGTCTCAACAATCTTAAAAGTATTCTGGAGAATTGATCTTTTAATTTCTTATTTAAATACATGAAGAGTCGCCTTTGTGCAAAGATCGACAAGGTTCACAGGAAGGACGCCAAGGTCTTTTTCTTCTGGTTTTTGGTTTCTTCTTGAATGATAGAGAGGCAACTTGTTTTCTTTGCGGACTCTGCGAAGTACTTCGCGTACTTGGCGTGAAAATTTTAACGTAAAGAGCGCTAAGGTTCACGGGAAGGACGCTAAGGTCTTTTTCTTCTGATTTTTGGTTTCTCCTGTATCTCCTCAAATGATAGAGGGCAACTTGTTTTCTTTGCGGACCTTGCGAAACGCTTTGCGTACTTGGCGAGAAAATTTTAACGCAAAGAGCGCTATGGTTCACGGGAAGGAC
>NZ_JAUSPP010000066.1:0-166437 GCF_030656585.1 Rhodonellum sp. | reverse complement strand
TAACGTAAAGTGTTTTAAACGCAATTCAGGCAAAAAAATAACTATTTTATTCGATAATCCAAAATTGCGGTTAAAACATAGTTGGACGGAGCCTCCGGGATTATGGGCATTTATTTGCCTTGGTTTTGGACGAAGATGACGGAAAATTCCTTGGGGATGTTCTTTTTTGTTGTGTTTGACATGCTTTTGGACACTTGTTGATTGTTTTTGGGCATACCTTTTCCCCGCAGCGCCCTGCCTTGGTTGTTTGCTTCAAGATGTCAAAGAACTTTCAACCTTATCCTTTTCAGGGTATTCCATTATCTGGTTGTGGTTTTCCAAAACCCATTGTTCCTTTACCGCAGCAGGTACATCTGAAGATATTTTCATCCAAAAGCTTTCTGAGAACTTCATACGTCGTTAGCCCTTCATAGTGAGAGACCTGTCTTTTTTGGTTTAAAAGACAATGGCAATCATTCATTTTGGTCCTGCTGTTGGCTGGTGCCAATATACCGAAGTACCTGATTTTGTAAAACCCGTTTGGTAGTATGTGTTGCATAAATCGTCTGATGAATTCCCCGCAGGGCAGCTCCATGACCTTGTGCCGGTTGTCACGGTAGTCTTTCCATCTGAAGCTAACGGTTTTCCCGTCTGTATCCAGTATCCTGCTGTTGCTGATGGCGACCCTATGTGTGTACCTGCCAAGATAGCTGACGACTTGGTTTGCTCCCCGGAAAGTTTTTTTGATATGTATGTGCCAGTATTTTTCATATGCCAAACAATTAAGTTTCTTCGGGTTTGCATACAGTGCCGACTGTTTTTGCGGGATGTTGAGTGAACCTGCCGCAATCGCTTTCCTGAGCCTGTCCATGAAAACACCTCTGAAGATTTTCGATATGGCCTTTACCGGAACAAAGAATTTTCGGTTTGCCTTTACCCATTCCATTCCATCTGGATCCAGTCCGCCCGCAGGTACAAGCATGTGGATATGGGGATGGTAATTCAGGGATTGTCCCCAAGTGTGCAATACGGAAAGGCAGCCCGTTTCAGCACCGAGAAATTCCGGATTTGCTGCTGCCTTTTTCATTGCCTGGGCCGAAGATGAGAAAAGCATGTCGTAACATTCCCGCTGGTTGATGTAAAATATGCTGTTGAGAAACTCCGGGACTGTGAAAACGATATGGAAGTATCTCACGGGCAACAGTCTTGCCTTGAGTTTCTCCACCCAGACTACCTGTTTGACATATTGGCATTTGGGACAGTGGCGGTTTCTACAGCTGTTATAGCAGGTCTTTTTGTGTTCGCAGTTGTCACAGACCAGCGTGTGGCTCCCCATTTTGGAGGTCCTGCATCCGATGATGGCTTCATATGCCTTGATCTGGTCCACACAAAGCTTGTTATGGGAAAAGAAGGCATTTTTGTTCAAAAGAAGGATATCCGAAAGCTCTGCGCCTGAATTCCGGGCATTGACGGCTTCCATTACAGGTTGTCCAGAGGACTTTTGATCTGGGAAGGCTCAATATGGCTCACGTGAAGATATACAGTGGTAGTCTTGAGAGAGGTGTGCCCCATCAGCTGCTGAATCATCCTCAGGTTGGTTCCCTGCTCCAGCAGGTGGGTGGCAAAGGAGTGTCTCAGGCTGTGAAACGACACGTCCTTGGTGATGCCGGCACGTTTGGTCGCCTGTTTGAAAACTGTCTGGACAGTTCGATGGCTAATCGGTTCCCCACGTTTGGCTCCTTCAAAGAGATAGTTTCTGGGATGAAACTCCCTGTAATAGTCCCTGAGTTCTTTCAGGACCCTGTTGGACAAAAGCGTGAATCTGTCTTTGCTGCCTTTTCCGTACCTTACCTTAAGTTGCATCCTTGCTGCATCAATATCTGGGAAACGGATGTTGGTGACTTCATTGAGTCTGAGTCCGGCGGAATATGTAAGTGAGAAAATACAGTAATGTTTCCGGTTTTGGGTAAGGCTGAGGATCCGGGTCAGCTCTTCCCTTGAAAGGATATTGGGAAGCTTTTTCTCTCTTTTAGGTCTTTTGATACTTATGTTATCCCATTCCCTGCCCAACACTCCTAAAAAAAGTATTTTTAAAGCACTGATGAGTTGGTTGACTGAGGAAACGGACAGTTTTTGGTTATAGTAGGAATGGTGGATGAAATCCTTGATCTGCTGAGTTTCCAACAGCTCGGGAGACTGCCTGAAATGCAGTGCGAGACGTGAGATGGATTCGGTGTAGTTCCGGATGGTTCTTGCAGCATAGTTTCTGATCTGCATCTCTTCCACCATCCTTTGGCGAAGGCTTTTTTTTCCATGATTGAAAGGAATTTAGATTAAACATGCTATAAAAATAACCCATCTGTCTAAAAATCAGAAGGATAAAGATAAAAATCATAACTAACTACCGAAATAACTACCGACGCAGGAGGTTTTGTTCAACGTTTTGCTTTCCGCAACCATTGCGCCATGTAATCCATTAGACTTACATGGCGCAATGGTTGCGGTTATTTTCCAATTAGCTAAAAGTAAAACTAATCTTTAAATATCCAATCCGTCCATCGGACTTTTTATTTGGTCAAAACCCTTCGTAGTAATATGGGTGTAAATTTGGGTGGTTTTTGGGCTTTCATGACCCAATAAAGCCTGAATATATCTCAGATCTGTACCATTTTCCAAGTTAGTGAACAGTCACTTTTTCCTTAATTATTGTATTTTTTAAGGATTGAAAAGAACCGGAAACTCCGGATAAACTGGATGTCGGTTTCATTTTTAGGCAGTCTCAAGATGATTTTTCTGCCTATGACTTCTATTTGGAGCGCTTTTCTGTCCATTTTAAAAAGATTTTGTAAAATTATTGGCTTTCCCCGCCGATATGCTGCCAATTTACAGTATCCGAACAAAAACCGAACGGATTTAAACGTTTAAAATCCCATCACTTTTATTTTCCCACAAACCCATTTCTTCCGACCTTTGGGAAATTTGTTTTTAATTTGCTGACAATGAAAAAAATAAAAGACAATGAAGTCCGCTGGGGTATACTCGGAGCGGGTGCTGTATGTGAACTCAAATCCGCACCTGCCATGAACCTGGTGCCCAACAGTCGATTGGTGGCTGTCATGCGCCGCGACGAGGAAAAGGTCAAAGACTACGCCCAGAGGCATGGGGTGGAAAAATGGTACACCGATGCCCAAGCCCTAGTCAATGATCCGGAAGTCAATGCCATCTATATTGCCACGCCGCCGGATGCCCATCTCGAATTGACCAAAATGGCTGCCGAAGCGGGGAAACCGGTTTATGTAGAGAAGCCCATGGCCAGGACCCATGCCGAATGCCTGGAAATGATCGAGGTCTGCGAAAAGGCCGGAGTGCCCTTGTACGTGGCGTATTACCGAAGATCCCTGCCCCATTTTGTCAGGATTAAGGAACTAATCCAGTCCGGTGCTATCGGGGAAGTCAGGACACTGCATATAGACATGAAAAAACCCCAAAGGCATCAGAAAAAGGAGGTCTTGGAAAGCAATTGGCGCGTCAATCCCGAAATCGCCGGTGGTGGTTATTTTTACGACCTCGCTTCGCATCAATTCGACTACCTGGATTTTCTCCTCGGGCCCATCGCCCAGGTCAAGGGCTTTTGTACCAACCAAGGGCAACAATACCCTGCGGAAGATTTGGTGACGGCAGCCTTTAGGTTTGAAAATGGAGTTTTAGGGACGGGGAATTGGTGTTTTACCACTGCTGCTGATACCGAATCCGACCGGACCGTCATTTATGGCAGCAAAGGGACAATCGAATACGAAACCTTTGGCTCAGGAGGATTTATCCTGGATACAGAGCAGATGGGCTTGGAACGCTTCCAATTGGAACTCCCCAAAAACATCCAACATTTCCTGATTGAAAACATCGTGGAGGACTTGATGGGAGTGGGAGTAGCCTTGAGCACGGGCGTATCGGCTGCACGAACCAACTGGGTCATGGAGCAAATCATTGCCGATCGGGATGTCTGATCGGGATTTTTTGAAACAGCATAATATTCTGTTTACAATTCCTGCTTAAATCGATACTTTTAATTGCTTGGTTGGTGAATAATAATATATTTGTTGGTATGTAGTATTAACAATAAACCAATCAATAAATATGGAACAAGCAATTACTTACTTAATCCCCGCACTGGGGATCATCGGGCTTCTTGCAATGGCCATTAAATCCGCCTGGGTAACCAAACAGGAAACAGGTGATGGAACCATGGTCGAATTGGCCGGTTACATCGCCCAGGGAGCCATGGCATTTTTAAGGGCAGAGTGGAAAGTTTTGACGTATTTTGTCATTATTGCTGGAATTCTTTTGGCTTGGTCCGGTACCACCGTGGAGACTTCCAGTCCGGTGATCGCCATTTCCTTCGTCATCGGAGCGGTTTTGTCCGCTTTGGCAGGCTATATCGGCATGAACATCGCCACCAAAGCCAATGTCCGCACGACACAAGCTGCCCGAACAAGTCTTAAAAAAGCCCTTCAGGTATCCTTTACCGGTGGTTCCGTGATGGGCCTCGGCGTGGCAGGATTGGCTGTTTTGGGTTTAGGATCCTTGTTCATCATCTTCTATCAGGTATATGTAGTGAGCGCCGGAGCGGGCGTGAATGGTCTTGAAATGGAAAAGGCACTTGACGTACTCGCAGGATTTTCCCTCGGTGCGGAATCCATCGCGCTATTCGCAAGGGTAGGGGGTGGCATCTACACCAAGGCTGCCGATGTAGGGGCTGACTTGGTCGGGAAAGTGGAAGCAGGCATCCCGGAAGACGATGTCAGAAACCCCGCAACCATCGCCGACAATGTCGGGGACAACGTTGGGGATGTGGCAGGAATGGGCGCCGATTTGTTCGGTTCCTATGTCGCCACGATTTTGGCCACCATGGTCTTGGGAAGGGAAATCATTTCCGAAGATCAATTTGGCGGCATTGCACCGATTTTATTGCCAATGGTCCTCGCAGGTTTGGGTATCATTTTTTCGATCATGGGCATGCTGTTTGTCCGGATCAGCGATGACCAAGGCGACGTTCAGAAAGCGCTCAACATGGGCAATTGGTCCTCGATTGTTTTTACTGGAATAGCATCTTACTTCATCGTGAGTTATATGCTTCCCGAAACGATGATCATCAGGGGGTACGCTTTCTCCAACATGGATGTGTATTATGCCATTATCTTGGGGCTTGTCGTGGGTACTCTGATGAGCATCATCACAGAATATTATACCGCCATCGGGCGGAGACCTGTGAACTCCATCATCCAACAATCCGGAACAGGACATGCTACGAATATCATTGGCGGACTTTCCGTGGGAATGGAAAGTACGGTGTTGCCGATTCTGGTCTTGGCCGGGGGTATTTATGGAGCGTATGAATTTGCGGGATTGTATGGCGTGGCCATTGCCGCTGCCGGCATGATGGCGACCACTGCGATGCAATTGGCCATCGATGCTTTTGGTCCTATCGCAGACAATGCAGGCGGTATCGCCGAGATGAGCCAATTGCCGAAAGATGTGAGAACGCGAACGGATATTTTGGATGCAGTGGGGAATACCACCGCTGCTTCGGGAAAAGGATTTGCGATCGCTTCGGCGGCATTGACCTCCTTGGCGCTGTTCGCCGCTTTTGTGGGCATCGCCGGGATTGATTCCATTGATATTTACAAGGCCAATGTGTTGGCGGGATTGTTCGTGGGTGGCATGATTCCTTATATTTTCTCCTCCCTCTGTATCGCTGCCGTAGGCCGTGCCGCCATGGACATGGTCAATGAGGTGAGAAGACAATTCCGGGAAATCCCAGGCATCATGGAATACAAGGCCAAGCCGGAATACGAGAAGTGCGTGGAAATCTCCACGAAGGCATCCCTCAGGGAAATGCTCCTTCCGGGAGCAATCGCCTTGCTGGTTCCGATTATCGTTGGCTTCACGTTTGGCCCCGAGGTTTTGGGAGGTTTGTTGGCGGGAGTTACCGTTTCCGGTGTGTTGATGGGACTCTTCCAGTCCAATGCTGGAGGAGCTTGGGACAATGCCAAGAAATCCTTTGAGCAAGGTGTCATGATCAATGGAGAAATGCATTACAAAGGATCTGAGGCACACAAGGCTTCCGTGACGGGAGATACCGTGGGAGATCCCTTCAAGGATACCTCAGGACCATCGATGAATATTTTGATCAAATTGATGTCCATCGTGGCCCTGGTCATTGCTCCGCACATTTCCGAAAGAGAGCGTACAGAAACCATCGGAATGGAGAAACAAGAAATCAAAAAAGAAATCCAATTTGAGCAAGTCGAAAAAGTCGATGTAGAAAAAGTATTGGTGATCAATAAAAACGATTGATTTCCGAAAATGGATGACAATGGAAAAGCCACCTTTGGAAAGGGTGGCTTTTTTTGTGGGGATTTCAAAAACAGTTTGAGCCGAAGGGTGTAGAAGTATTATCCCTCCTTGGGGTTTTTTGTCGTCGGCGTTTCCTTTCCAAATCCCAAATGCTGTATTTTTCAGGTTTTTCCACTGGTCCATTGGGTCTGGTGGAAAAGTAGCGGATATTCATAAAATATATTCTTTCCCCAACAGTAAAAAAGGATCGATTGCATCCAGAACACAATCAATATCAATACCCAATCGATAAAAAAACCAAACAATAAACCAATCGTTGTTTTTTAGAATAAAATCAGTTTGTTTTTTGATCAATATGTGATATAATGCCAATGGGTTATAAAATAAAAGAGAATTTTATAACCCTTAAACCAGCCGATTATGTTTTTTTCATTTGTTTGCTCTTGTCGAAATCATTAAAAAAATCAATTACTCCCCATTCTCCACTTGGAAAAATTCGGTGAAGAATAAGAATTGATTTCATCACCTGCCATCGGTCCAATGCCTTCTGTGCATTGGGTGAAAACAAAATCAAATCATTTTTAACCCCTAAAAATCATATTATGAAGAGAAGATTTACGAATCTGGTCCTTTTTTTCACCCTGTTTGTGCTGGCAATTCCCGTGAATGCACAGCAATTTACAGTGAAAGGAAAAGTAATCACACAGGAAGATGGTGGGCCTTTGCCCGGCGTCAGCGTCTTGATCCGGAACACCACAACGGGAACGGTATCTGACATTGATGGCAATTTTAGCCTCAATTTGCCCACGGGAAATGAAACACTCAGCTTTTCATTTATCGGTTTTGAAACACAAAATATCGCTGTAGGAAACAGGTCCACCATCAATGTGGTGATGCGACAGGACATTTCACAGCTTTCCGAAGTGGTCGTCACAGCATTCGGTATCGAACAGGACAAAAAAGCCTTGGGCTATGCCGCCCAAAGTATCGGCGCCGAGGCCATCAGCAGAACCAAACAAGCCAATTTGGTCAATTCCTTACAAGGCCAAGTTGCAGGTGTTCAGGTCACCAATTCGGGTGGCGCTCCCGGCCAAAGTGCCAGGATCATCATCAGGGGAATCAACTCCCTTGATCCGAGCGCCGATAATCAACCGCTTTTTGTGGTGGATGGCGTCCCTGTGGACAATTCCACCATCGAATCCAGTGGTACGCCAAGAGGGCTTACCAACCGGGTGGCGGACATCAATCCCAATGACATTGAATCCATGTCAGTCTTGAAAGGTGCTGCTGCCACGGCACTTTATGGGGTTAGAGCGGCAAACGGCGCCGTGATCATTACCACCAAAAAAGGGAAAGAAGGGCAAGTGCGCGTTGATTTTGCAAGTTCGGTGGGTTTCGACGAGATCAATCAATATCCCGGATTCCAAAACAAATATGGTCAGGGATTTTCCGGAGTATATGATCCAAACAGTTTCTGGCCCGCTTGGGGAGCCCCGATTTCCGAAGTGGCCCAGACGGTGGATGGCCATCGATACCAAGACAATTGGAGAGGTGCGATGCAAACAGGTGTACAAATAGACAATTCTGTTTCCATTTCGGGAGGAAGTGAAAAAGCGACATTTTATGGCTCCTTCGGCAGATTGGATCAGGAAGGCGTGATTCCCTTCAGTGATTGGGACAGAACCACGGCCAAGCTCTCAGGGCAAATCAAAGTGAGTGAAAAATTCAACTTCGCCGGTTCCATCAATTTTTCCAACTCAGGAGGGAAAAGGGTTCCCCATGATAGGTTTATGGAAAGATTGGTGTATTGGTCCGAGACCACGGACATCAACGATTATATCAAACCGGATGGCACGATGGTCTCTGTCGGGAGCAATACCAACCCACTTTATGATGCTCGGTTTGCTACCTATGAGGATGATGTCAATAGGGTCATTGGGAATATTTCCTTCAATTACAGTCCTGCCGATTGGGTGACCTTTAGCTATCGATTGGGAAATGATTTCTACAGTGACAGCAGAACAGAAATCACACCGGGTCCAAAAGGAATAGACGGGGAACAAGCATTGAGCGCCACAGGATTCCTGGAGGAAACCAGGATCAACAGCCGTGACTTGACCTCCAATTTTTATGTGACTCTCAAAAAACAATTCAATGACGATTGGAATACCACATTGAGATTTGGAAATGATGTTTTCGAAAGAAAATTCGATCGCTTAACCTCAAGAGGTGAGAATTTTGTCATTCCCGAATTCTATAACCTCAGCAATACTTCTCAGATTTTTGCCAATCAGGGGAAAAGCATCAGAAGGCTCGTGGGTTTTTATGGGGATCTGATGGTGGATTATAAGAATCTATTGTTCCTGAACATTACCGGAAGGAATGACATCTCTTCCACACTTCCAAAGGACAACAATTCCTTCTTTTACCCATCGGTGAATCTTGGCTATGTGTTCAGTGAAAGTGTATCTCTTCCTTCTTGGATCACCTTTGGCAAGTTAAGGGCATCTTGGGCACAGGTAGGAAAAGATACCAATCCACACATCTTGGGTGCAACGTATTCTTCGCCTAATGTTTTTCCGCTCAACGGACAGGTGGGTTTCACTAGATTCAGCCGATTCGGGGATCCTATGCTGAGACCGGAGCAAACCACTTCATTGGAATTTGGTACCCAATTGGCCTTTTTTGACAACAAAATTGGATTGGATGTCACCTATTACAAATCAAACGCCAAAGACCAAATCATACCGGTGCCGGTTTCCGACGCAACAGGTTTTTCTTCTTACGTGACCAATGCAGGGGAAATCCAAAATGACGGGATCGAAATCGTGTTGAATGCCACGCCAATTAAAAGAGGTGATTTCAGATGGGATGTGACCGCAAATCTTTCCATGAACAACAATGAGATCAAATCCATCCGGGAGGGAATCGACGAGATTGTCTTGGGAAGCCAGTTTGGATATGTGGGAAGTACCGTCACCATGAAATTGGTGGAAGGGCAAGCCTACGGCAATATCTATGGCAGCAGTTACCAACGGTATTATGCCAACGGAACTCCGGAAGGACTACAGGTTTTGGACCGAAACCGACCTCAGATAATCGGCGCAAATGGTTTTCCCCTCAGAAATGCAAACCAGTTGATTTTGGGAAATGCCGTTCCAAAATGGTTTGGCGGACTGCGAAATCAATTCTCCTACAAGAGTTTTGATCTGTCCATGTTGATTGATTTCAGGACCAATGTCGAGCAGTACAACCAGTTTGACAATTTCCTTTCCGCATTTGGTATTGCAAAATATACCGAGAACAGGGAAGAATCCATTGTTTTTGACGGTGTCTTGGCCGATGGATCTGCCAATAATCAGGAAGTTTGGCTGGGACAGGGAGTGGGTCCAGACGGAAGAAACTACGGCGCTGGATTTTATAGAAACACCTATCGGGGTGTGAGTGAGAATTTCGTGCAAGATGCGAGTTTTATCAAGTTGAGAAACATCACGCTGGCCTATAACCTCAGTCCTGATTTATTAGAAAAAACGCCCTTCCGAACCGCGAGATTTTCCGTCGCAGCCAACAATATCATTCTTTATACCCCTTGGGACGGTTTCGATCCAGAATCATTTAGCGCAGGTGCCGGAGGAAATGCCATAGGCTTCACCGGTCTTGGTTTTCCAGGCGTGCAAAGTGTGTTTTTTACCTTGAATTTGGGCCTTTAATCAAAAGAAGACAACATGAAACTGATCAATATATTTAAAATATCCCTGGGTGTTGCCATCATTTCCATGGCTACTTCCTGTGAAACCTATCTGGACGTCAATGAAAACCCGAACAATCCACAGGATGCACCGATTTCAGGTTTGATGACCAATGCCACCTATGAGACCTCTCTCAATGTGTACAGGATCGGAAGCATTACCTCCAACTATGTTCAGTATTTGGCATCTCCCAATCCAGGAACTTCTTCCGATATCATGGAGCCGATCAATTATAGCGGGACATGGTTTTCACTGTATGACGTGATGACAGACTTGACGGACCTTATCCGAAAAGCAGAAGAAAGCGGCGCCAATCACCATCTGGGTGCTGGAAAGGTCCTGATGGCCCTTAACTTGGGCATGACCGTTGATATTTGGGGAAGCGTACCCTATTCAGAAGGTTTTAATTTCACCTCCGTGACTCCTGTTTATGACAATGACCAACAGTTATACACAGAAATCCTATCTTTATTGGACCAAGCCATCGCCAATCTATCCGGTCCCACTTCCATTTCCATTGGCGGTGATGATTTCATTTTCAATGGGAATGTATCCAAGTGGATCAAATTTGCAAATATGCTGAAGGCAAGAAATCTTTTGCATACCAGTGGATCAGCTTCCTACAATCCCAATGAGGTCCTGACTGCGCTCAGCAATGGATTTACTGCCAATGCGGATGATGCAAAAGTTGACTTCTTTGAGCAAAGGTTCAATCCTTGGGCGCAAATTGCGATCAACAATCAAAATCTGTTGCTTGGAGGTTGGATTTCTACCCAATTTATCGAGGCATTGGATGGGACCTCCTATCCAGCCAGTGATCCACGGCTTCCCCTGATGGTCGGTAGGACCAACGCCGGGCAATTTGTAGGTGTCGAAAATGGAGCGGGTAGGGGCAATGCACCTGAATCCGGCGCAAGATCCACTTTGATCCCGGGCCAATTTTATACCAGCACACAGTCTCCAGTGCTGATTGCCACCTTTGCAGAGCAAAAATTTATTGAGGCTGAGGCTGCTTTTGCCTCGGACAAAGGGCGTGCCTACCAAGCATATTTGGATGGAATCTCCGCCCACATGCAAATGCTAGGCGTGAGCAGTGTTGCCCAACAAGCCTATCTGCAAGACCCGAGTGTCAGCATGGGTGAAGCCAATTTTACCATCGATGCAGTTTTCAAGGAAAAATGGGTGGCTCTTTTCTTACATCCCGAAACCTGGAATGATGCCCGGAGATTTGATTATGGCTACAAAGACATGACCACGCCGCAGAATCTAAATCCAGCATTGAACGGTCAGTTTATCCGAAGACTCGCCTATCCGGACAGTGAAGTGAGTAGAAATGGGAAGAATGTCCCTGAGGTAACCTTGTTGGACAGAATATGGTGGGATCAATAAAATCAACCGGTATTCAATAAATAAAAGCCTGTCAGAAAATCTCTGACAGGCTCATTTCTTCCTGATATTGCGATTCATGGTGAGATATTTCACATAGCCATTTTCCACAATTCTATCATCGGATCATAAACATCCACCTATAGTATACACAATTCAAAATTGGACAGTGCGTATTTTCTCCAGGCAGTTTTTCTTAGAATGGAAATGCTTCAGTCAAAACGCCAGACATACCTATTTCAAATTTAACTTGGAAAGATGAAGAAAATTTTAGCATTCCTGATCCTGCTCTCATTGGGGTCCTGTACGGTTCAGAAGATCAAAAAATCAGTTCGGGATTCCGAAGTTTTTGGAAAAGGCCATATTGGATTTATGTTGGTGGATCCGGAAAAGAAAAAAACGCTCTTTGCCCTCAATGAGGAGAAATATTTTATCCCTGCGTCCAATACCAAGCTCTTTACTTTTTACACCAGTTATAAACTCTTGGGCGAGGAGCGGGTCAATGGACTAAATTACATCCAAAAAGAGGATTCTCTTATCTTTTGGGGAACAGGTGATCCCACCTTACTTCACCCTGATTTCAGGGACAGTACTGTGGTGGATTTCTTAAAAAATGCACCGCAAACGCTATACATGGTCAATACTTTTGATCAGGTAACCGCTTTTGGTTCGGGTTGGTCATGGGATTGGTACAATTATTATTATGCGACCGAAAGGTCTTCCTTGCCTATTTATGGCAATGTGGTTCGCTTTTCCAAAAAGCCCGATGATAAGGTTGGTTTTTCTCCTGATTATTTCCAAAGTCAGTCATTTGAGGACATTCCTTCGGAACGGTACAGCATTTTGAGAGAAGAAGACCAAAATATTTTCCATTATGGTATAAACAAACAGCTTGAGAAAGAACTCGGTTTTGAAAGCGACAAGCCTTATATCACCTCTGCCCAATTGACCGCGGACATGCTTTGTTTGAAGGTTGGGAAAAATATTACGCTCATTCCCAACCAAAATTACCAACACCGAATCCACCAAAAATTATCCACGGCAAAAGCTGACTCCGTCTATTCCCAAATGATGAAAATCAGCGATAATTTCTTGGCGGAGCAATTGCTGCTTTTGGTATCCGATCATTTATTCGATTCTCTGAATATCTCCTCCGCGATCGCTTATGCCAAGGAGAATCTGCTGAAGGATCTTCCGGATGAACCCATTTGGGTTGACGGTTCGGGACTTTCGGCCAAGAATATGTTTACCCCGAGAACCATCATCGCTTTGTTGGAAAAAATCAAGGAAGAAATCCCCATGGAAAAAATCCAGGCTTATTTCCCAGCGGGAGGGGATTCCGGGACGATCCGCAATTGGTACAAAGCAGATCCCGGACAAACGCCCTATATTTATGCGAAAACAGGTTCCCTGAGCATGAGCAATGCGCTCAGCGGATATTTGATCACCAAAAGTGGAAAAACCTTGTTGTTTAGTTTTCTCCTGAACAATTACGCAATCCCATCGGGTGAATTGAAAAAGGAAATGGAGAAGGTATTGTACCAGATCCATAAAAAATATTGATGGAAGATCTTAAAAGCTGTCCATTCAGGATTTTCCCAAATCGATTCCTTCTCACACCTGTTAATCCGTATTTACAAAATTAAAATTTTGATTTGACCATTAAATGGTAAATCCAAAGCACTCTTAAAATTCATCAAATCATGCAAAGACAATCCTTAACGCTATTGTTCCTCAGTCTCTTCCTTTGGCATTGTGCATCGAAAGCTCCTGAAAATGAATTTCCTGAACTGGAATCTGCCCTGCTTGCTGAATTGGAAAATGCACAGGGAGATTTTGCAATCGCTTTCAAAACTCTCGACGATCCTTCTCAAATGGTATTGATCAATGAAAAAGAAGTCTTTCATGCCGCCAGTACCATGAAAGTTCCGGTGATGATCGAAATGTACAAGCAAGCTGGGCAAGGGAAATTTTCGATGAAGGATTCTATCCCCATCATCAATGAATTCAGGAGTATTGTGGACAGCAGCCTTTTCAGCATGGACTTGGGCGTGGACAGCCAGGAGAACCTCTACGAAAGAATAGGCCAGCAAGCCACTTATTATGAGTTGATGTACGAAATGGTGACCATGAGCAGCAATCTTGCCACCAATATCCTGATCGAAAAAATCGGGGCAGAGAACATCAATGCCACCATGCGGGAAATGGGCGTTTTGGACAACCAGGTATTGAGGGGCGTGGAGGATTTGAAGGCCTTTGATGCAGGTCTCAACAATACCACGACTGCCTACGATTTGATGCTGATCATGGAGGCCATTGCCAAGGGTGAAACCGTTGATTCCGCCTCCTCTGAAGAAATGATGGACATTTTGATCGATCAAAAGTTCAATGAAATGATTCCAGAACTTTTGCCCAAAGACGTGGTCGTTGCACACAAAACAGGAGCCATTTCCGGTGTCGAGCATGATGCGGCCATCGTGAAATTGCCTGATGGAAGGGCTTATGTTTTGGTCATCCTGAGTAAGAATTTGGAGGATGTCGAAAAAGGGAAATCGCAAATCGCCCAGATTTCCAAAATTATTTATGAGTATGTGATTTCAACAGACAAATGATGAAAAAGTTAATACTGGTATTTTTCAGCTATATTTTTCTGCTGACCGAGTTGGCAGCGCAGTCGTTTTCCGTCGAGCAGATTTCGAGTTTCTCCTTTCCTTCGGAATTGACAGCTTCAGCCAGTGGAAACAAAATCGCATGGGCCATGAATGAAAAGGGACTGCGCAATGTCTATGTTGCAGAAGGTCCGGAATTTTCCCCCCGAAAAATCACCGCTTTTATCGAAGACGATGGCCAGGAAATCAGTGGTCTCCAATTTTCCCCCGATGGAAACTGGTTGATCTTCGTCCGTGGCGGGGACCATGGTGGAGGAAATGCCAATGTTCCCGTAAATGTCACACATGCCACTGTGATGCCAAAAGTAGAGATTTGGAAAGTCCCATTTGCCGGAGGCCAAACAGAGGTGGTCGCGGAAGGGGACGAACCCATGGTTTCTCCAGATAGCAAAACTGTCGCTTTCCTAAAAAACGGCCAGGTTTGGAGCGTTTCGATTTCTAAGGGTGAACCAAAGCAGCTCTTTCAGGCCAAGGGAAATGTGCATTCCCACAGTTGGTCGCCTGATGGAAGCCAACTGCTGTTTGTCGTCAACAGAGGCACGCATGCCTTGATCGGGGTATTCTCCAATGAAAATCCAGTGCTTCAATGGCTGGCGCCTTCATTCAGCCGCGACCTAAGTCCAAAATGGTCTCGTGATGGAAGCCAGGTGGTTTTCGTGAGGACTCCTGGTGGATCCGGAGCCGCTTTGCCATTATTAGAGCAGCGGCATCAACCTTGGGAAATCTGGGTTGCAACCGTCGAAAGCGGATCGGCAGTCAAAAGGTGGAAAGCGCCTGAGACATTAAGGGGTTCCGTGCCCAGCACCAACGGTGGATTCAATCTCCACTGGGCAGCCGACAATAAAATCGTTTATCTGTCTTACGAAGATGGCTGGCCACATCTCTATGCGATGGATGCCAATGCTGGTCCTTCTTCTCTTTTGACACCGGGGGAATATATGGTCGAACACATAAAACTGGCCAAGGATGGGAAATCATTGGTTTTCTCTGCAAACACTGGGAATTTACCAGAGGATATCGATCGCAGACATATCGGCAGGGTTTCCATCAATGGTGGAAAAATGGAACTGCTGACCGAAGGGGAAGGAATCGAAGCCATTCCAGTACCACTTGCCGATGAAAAACAAATCGCTTTTTTCAGCGCTACCGCAAAAAGATCCTTGTTGCCCGCACTCGTGCATTCAGAAACAAAGGAAATCAAGCTGCTGGCAGAAAACCTGATTCCCAATGATTTTCCCCAAGACAGGTTGGTGGTGCCCAAGCAAGTCAAATTCCAATCTCCCGATGGTTTCACGGTGTATGGTCAGCTGTTTGAAAAGGAGGGAGGCCCTGTCAAGAAACCTGCGGTAGTCTTTGTCCATGGCGGTCCACAGCGGCAGATGCTATTGGGTTGGTCTTATATGGATTATTATTCCAATACCTATGCAGTCAACCAGCAATTGGCTGAAATGGGTTTCGTCGTCCTTTCGGTCAATTTCCGCCTCGGAATTGGCTATGGTTATGAATTTCACAAACCCGCCAGAACTTGGACACAGGGTGGGGAAGAATACTTGGACGTCAAGGCTGCGGGCGAATATTTGGCGAAATTGACCCAAGTGGATGCGCAAAGAATTGGTGTTTACGGAGGTTCTTACGGCGGTTATCTCACCGCAATGGCATTGGGCAAGGATTCCGATTTGTTTAAGGTCGGTGTTGACATTCACGGCGTACATGATCTTTCCGGTAGGTTGGAAATGCCGGACGGCTATGAAAAAGCGCCTGATTTTGACCAAGCAGTCAAGACGGCCTGGCTTTCCTCTCCGATGGCCTATTTGGATACATGGAAATCGCCTGTCCTTTTTATCCATTCCGATGACGATAGAAATGTAAATTTCAGCCAAACCACGGATTTGGTCAGGAGATTTGAAGAAAGAAAAATGCCCTTCGAATCCCTGATGATTCCCGGAGACACCCATCATTGGATGAAATACGCCAACATGGTCAAAGTCAACAAAGCCACGGTGGAATTCTTGAAAAAACATCTGATGCCAGAGTGATTTTTGAAAGCGCCCACACTTCACCCGAAAAATGCTGTAGGCTCTCTAATGGGGTTATAACTACAAGAAAATCAGGGTATTTGAAGAATAGAATAAGGAGTAGTGCCGATGTGAGGAAATCAAAACAGAAACTATCTGAATTGAATCTAAAATATGCAATAGTTTCCCAATGGTGTTGAACCTGTTTTATGCATTACGAACTCCATTTAATGTTTTAATTTACTGATGATCAATTAGGTGTTGACTATTTTTGACTTCATCCTATTGAGGTCAGGAATTATTCTCCCAATAGTCCGATTTTCTTTCAGTTTCAATCCCATTTGGAAACCTCTTGCATATTTCGGGTTGAAATAACAAGACAATCAGACCATTTGGAGAATCACGTGTGGTACTGATTTGGTGAAGGCAACTACAGGAAACAAAGACTGATTATCAAGCAATTTTAAGTTGGAATGGAATTGGTATTGCTTGGAAAACATGGGTTGAATTAAAAAACGAGTTCCAAAACTGCCCCTTTCTGCAGGTCAAATTGTTTTTCTTTCCCTTGATAGTTCACTTTTCCTTTTCCTCCTAAAAGGGATGTAATGAGTGCCGATTTCAATACCCCATTTTCCCAGGAAATGTCCACTGAATAATTCCCACGTGCTTTCAATCCCTTGACTTCACCGCTTGCCCAAGCGCCCGGTAAGGCAGGAAGCAAGTGAATGGCATTGCCCTCATGGGATTGGAGCAGCATCTCGGCGACTCCAGCAGTGTAACCAAAGTTCCCGTCGATCTGAAACGGAGGATGGGCGTCAAATAAATTGGAATAGAGGGATTGTGTGATGAGTTTTTGGATGTGTTCATGAGCCATTTCACCTTCCTGTAGCCTTGCTGAAAAATTGATCAGCCAAGCCCGCGACCAACCTGTGCCCGCACCCCCATTGGCCAACCGGTAATCCAATGTTTTTTTTACGGCGTCAAAAAGTTCTGGAGTAGTCGATTTTGTCACCGCATTGCCAGGATGGAAAGCATAGAGGTGTGACATGTGTCGGTGGCCTTTCTCGGGTTCGGCATATTCTTGATCCCATTCCAAGAGCCTACCCTCTTTTCCCACTTGCAAACCTGACCTTAACTTTCCCCTTTTTTCCTTGATTTCATCCAAAAGTGCCGTTTGAAGGTTGAGAATTTCACAGGCCGCGATAAAGTGGTCAAATACTTCGGCAATGATCTGTTGGTCCATGGCCGCACCCATGGTGGTGGCAACGGATTCCCCTTTTGCATTGATAAAACTGTTTTCGGGAGAAGTGGAGGGGGCTGAAACCAACTTCCCGTCTTTTGGGTCTTCGACCAACCAATCCGCATAAAAGGCAGCGACTTCGGTCAAGGCTGGATAGAGGCGTTCTTGGAGAAACCGCCTGTCTTGGGTAAAGGCAAACCTTTCCCAATAATGCTGCGCCATCCAGCCTCCCGCACCGATCCATCCGCCCCAATACGCCGTGGCAGCCTGCAAGAAAGTGGGTTTCCAAATGTCAGTGGTGTGCCCAAAGGCAGCGCCCCGCATTCCATAACTTTCCCTTGCCGTGATCTTGCCGCTGTTGACTATTCCATCGGTAAAATCAAAAAATGGGTCATGCAATTCGCTCAGATTGGTCACTTCCGCCGGCCAATAGTTCATCTGCATGTTGATATTCATGTGGTAATCTGCATTCCACGGGGCGGAAATATGGGGATTCCAAATCCCCTGAAGATTGGCGGGAAGGGTTCCGGGACGGGAGGAAGCAATCAGCAAATATCTTCCGAAATCAAAAAGCAGGGATTCAAGGAAAAGATCAGTTTCCCCTTCTTGCACCTGTTTGATCCTGAGATCGGTTGGAATGTCATTTTTCACCACATCGCCCAATCGCAGGGAAACCCTGTTGAACAATTCGCCATAGTCTTTTAGGTGCCTTGCATACAGCGAGTCAAAATCCATCCCCTTGATGGCCAACAGCTGCTTTTGGTTTTCACCCCTGAAATCACGGTGGTAAAATGAGGTGTTGGTGACCAATTTTAGGGTGAGTTTTTGAACGCCACGCATGGAAAAACGATCTTTTTCGGCTCTGAGCGTTCCTTCTTTGTTTTCCGCAAAAAGCAAACTCTGAAACCTTACCCCATGCAGAATCGGTGCGGGTTTCGAATCAACCTCCCCCTTTCTTTGGGTGACTTCCCCACTCATTTCCAGAATTTGGGGAGTGACGGTCTGGACCGATACCGTTGGGAATCCCTCGTCATCAGGCCGGGAAAGTCGGATGTGGCCATTCAATCCATCCGGGTGTTCGGTGGTGATTTCCACGACAAGGGCTTGGTCTGGAGCGGAGGAAAAGATTTTCTGGGTAACCTGAAATCCATCGGTTTTGTAGCGGACGGTGACTGAGGCAGTCTCCAGATCGAGTTCTCTGGTGTACGCACTGATATCGGTATGTCCCAGATCCAGCCAAAGATCTCCCAAGGTTTGATGGGAGCGGAGCACTCCCTTCCTGGAAAATCTTTCCACAAGGAGGGAATCGGCCTTTTTGTTTTCTCCCAAGAGGAGCATTTTCCTGATTTCTTCCAAATCTGATCTTTTGCCAGGCGCAGGTCCCCAATCATCAGGGCCTCCCGGCCAAAGGGAATCTTCATTGAGCTGAATCCGCTCTGTATCCGTTTTGCCAAATACCATGGCTCCCAATCTTCCATTTCCGATGGGCAAGGCATCTTCCCATTTTTCTGCGGGTTGTTGGTACCAAAGGGATTTTTGGGCAAATGAGGAAGTGAGGCAAAAGAACAATACAGCCACACTTATAAAAACGAATCGGGTATTTGCGGTCATGGTGATCTCAGGTTTGATCGCCTCAAGTTCCTGAATTTTAACTCTTCTTACAAGCTGGATAAGGTTTCCTGCAAAAATCGTATCAGAATTTGTTCGGATTTTGAATCCTATAATAAAGGTGTGGATTGAGTCGATGGTCTGCGGGCAGGAAGGGATAAATGAAGGTACCCACTTTTTCCATTCCCAGCTTAACCATCACATTTTCCGATGGGTGATTGATCAGGGGAGTGATCGCGAAAATTTCTTGTATTCCTTTTTTAAACCCAAAATCCAAACAGGCTTTTGCCCCTTCAGTCGCAAATCCTTTTCCCCAAGCTGATTTCTTTAACCTCCAGCCCACATCTATAAATGGACTCATGGGGCTTTCATAGGTCCTGTTTCCCAATCCGATGATGCCAATCAATTCTTGGTTGGCAAGGGCTTCTGCCACAAAAAAACAAAACCCAAATAATCCCAAGTGGTCATTTTGCCTTTGGATGAATTCCTCACTTTCCTTAATGGACAAGGGCTTTTCAAAAAATCGCATCACTTCCGGATCCGCATTCATGGAGGCGATTTCATCAAGGTCTTTTGGAAGATAACCACGGAATCCGAGGCGTTGGGAAGTGAAAATGTAAGGATCCAAAGTTTGTGAGTTGTACGGTGAGGCTCTTTTAATGGAGAAAACCACTGCCGGTAAAGACAGTGGTTTTCCAAATTCAATTTAACCCTTAAAATGGGATTTTAAAACTCCCCCGTCAGAAAATCCATAAATTCCTTCGTGTCGAAATTGCTCATGCCTTCCTGATAGAAGACGATTTTCCCCTCGGGACTGACCACCAAAGTTGTTGGAATGGATTCACTCTGAAGGGAATTGTTCAAGCCAAACCCTGCATGGACTACCGGAAAGGTAAACTCCTTTTGGTCGATGAAATCCTTGCTTTTTTTAGCCTCTTTGTCCAAGGCAATCATCAGGAATTCAATGTTTTCATTGTCTTTCACTTTCCCGTAGAGGGATTCGATATGGGGCATTTCCGCCCTACATGGAGGACACCAAGTCGCCCAAAGGTTGATGAAGACGGTTTTTCCTTTATAATCTTCCAAGAAAACTTCCTTCCCTTGCATATCCGTGAATTTCCCGCGGTAATCAAAATTCTGCGTTTCTTTATTGGTCAAGGTGATTTTGGGCTTGATCAATCCGGTGGACAACAATACCGATTGCACGCCACCCATGATCGGTGTCATCAATCCCGTAAAATATAGAAATGCAAATACCGACAGCATCAATCCCCAGCTCTTAATTTCTTTCTTCCAATTCATTGTTTGTTTTTTTATAAATCAGCAATAATATCACTTGACGCGAGGAACCAGAAGATTTTTGCCTGAAATCTTAATTGGCTTCTTCTGTCTTTCAGCTTCGGTCTTCCGATTCTTTCCTTATAATAAAATATGTTTTACAGGCACGATAGCAGATGATCAGACTGTTTTTAATTTGACCCGACAATAACAGTAACCTTCTTCCTTTTCCAATCCCTTTATATCCTAAACAAAAGAGAAAGAATGGGCAGCTGAATTACGGATTTCCCAGCCATAATATTCCTCATCCTGAACACAAATTTACCATCAGATATTCAATTGCTTGGTAACATAAAGCACAAGAATACATTTTTACTTTATGTTTCGCGGGTTGAAACCTTTAAATTGCAAGTCTTAATTTGACTAAGGACAAAGCTTTATGAATACGATTCACTATACTAAAATTGCCGAGGAACTCAATATCAGGCAGAAACAGGTTTCGGACACTGTAGATTTATTGGATGAAGGCGCGACGATTCCCTTTATATCAAGGTATCGAAAAGAAGTGACGGGCAGTTTGGATGAAGTTCAGGTTGCGGCCATACGGGACAGGGTCCAGCAATTGCGTGACTTGGACAAGAGAAGAGAGGCTGTCCTCAAGTCAATTCAGGAACAGGGGAAATTGACGCCCGAACTGGAGAAAAAGATCAATGGAGCGGAAACGATGTCCATTTTGGAGGATATTTACCTTCCTTACAAGCCCAAAAGAAGAACCAAGGCCACCATCGCCCGGGAAAAGGGATTGGAACCCTTGGCAACAAAAATATTCGAACAGGAATCATTTGACCTGAAAGCGGAAGCGCAGGGATATGTCGATCCGGAAAAAGAAGTGAATACACCCGAGGAAGCCTTGCAAGGGGCCAGGGATATTCTAGCTGAATGGATCAATGAAAATGCGGAATTGAGAAAGAAAATGCGTGCCCTTTTCATTGAGGAAGGGATTTTTACCAGCAAAGTCATTCCGGGAAAAGAAGCAGAAGCCGAAAAATACAAGGATTATTTCGATTGGTCTGAGCCGATCAAGAAAACACCATCGCATCGCATTTTGGCCATGAGAAGAGGCGAAAAGGAGATGTTCTTGATGTTGGACAGTTGTCCTGCCGAGATTCAGGCAACGGCCCTGATGGAAGAAACAGTACTGAAAAAAGCAGCAAACACTGCCGTAGAGCAAGTGGGTATGGCGATCAAAGATTGTTACAAACGCCTTTTGAAACCTTCTATGGAGACCGAGGTAAGGCTATATTCCAAGAAAAAGGCAGATGAGGAAGCCATTAAGGTTTTTGCCGAAAACCTGAGACAATTGCTCCTGGCGGCCCCATTGGGTGAGAAATCCGTCATGGCCATCGATCCGGGTTTCAGGACAGGATGCAAGACAGTTTGCCTGGGACCGCAGGGACAGTTTTTGAGTTATGACACCATCTATCCAAACGAACCCCAACGCAAAACCGCTGAAACCGCTGCTCTGATCAAGCATTTGGTCGATTTGCACAAAATCGAAGCCATCGCGATCGGAAACGGTACGGCGGGAAGGGAAACGGAAGCTTTTGTAAAATCCATTGGATTGCCCAAAAACGTGGTGGTGATCATGGTGAATGAAAGTGGAGCGTCGATTTATTCGGCATCGGATGTGGCCAGAGAGGAGTTTCCCGATCAGGATTTGACGGTAAGGGGAGCGGTATCCATCGGACGAAGGCTGATGGATCCTTTGGCAGAATTGGTAAAAATAGATCCCAAATCCATCGGCGTCGGTCAATACCAACACGATGTAGACCCAACGGCACTCAAAAATGCCTTGGACGATACGGTGATGAGCAGTGTCAATGGCGTTGGCGTCGAGGTGAACACTGCCTCCAAACAGTTGCTGACCTACGTTTCTGGACTGGGTCCGGTTTTGGCACAGAACATCATCACATACAGAAATGAAAAAGGACCTTTCAAAAGCAGGGACGAAATCAAAAAAGTGCCAAGGTTGGGCGACAAGGCATTTGAGCAGGCGGCTGGATTCTTGAGAATCCGGAATGCAAGCCATCCTTTGGACGCCAGTGCCGTGCATCCGGAGCGCTATGGATTGGTAGAGAAAATGGCAAAGGATATCGGTGCCAAAGTGAGTGATTTGATGACAAGTGAGGAGCTGAGAGCGAAAATTGTCTTGAAGAATTACATCTCCGAGACGGTTGGTTTGCCGACACTCCAGGACATCATGGAAGAGATTTCCAAGCCAGGGCGTGATCCTCGCGAACGATTTGAGGTATTCAGTTTTCAGGAAGGCGTAAACAAAATCTCTGATCTGAAAGTGGGAATGAAATTGCCGGGTTTGGTGACCAACATTACCAAATTCGGCGCCTTTGTGGACATTGGGGTGCATCAGGACGGACTGGTTCATTTGAGTCATTTGGCCGATAAGTTCGTGACCGAACCGACAGATGTGGTTTCGGTCAACCAAAAAGTGGAAGTAACCGTCATGGAAGTGGATACCCAAAGAAAGAGAATTGCGCTGAGCATGAAATCCGATCCTTTTGCCGAGAGGGGAAGTGCCAAAACCAAGCAAAAGCCCAAACCCAAAGTGGAGGAAGAAGGAGATATGGCCGCAAAACTGGCCCTTTTGAAAGGGATGTTTAGGTAGCCAGTAAAAGCATGGCAGTGTAAAAACCATTGGAAATTAAAGATTTCCAATGGTTTTTTTGTTTTAGGGGCTTGAATGCTCATCATGAATTCCAGAAGAATAAAGCACTGAAAGTGTTTCTTCTTTTTCTTCAACCCGAAATATGCATTCCGTTTCCAAATGAGATCGAAACGGCAGGAAAATCAGACTATTGGGAGACTAATCCCTGACACCAATAGGGTGAAGTCAAAATCAATCAACACCCAATTGAATTGAGTTCGTAATGCATAAAACGGGTTAATGCGGTCTCGAAAGAGCGGGAAATGTTCATATGACCAACATTCAAGAAGGGAATGAATTCGATCCGCCTGCATGCAATCTGATCTTCAAACTATTTTTGAGCATTCCAGCAGCCCTGAAGGGGATGAGCTTACAGCAGGATTTTTCCTTTTATTATTACAAGTACATTTAGGTGTAACCGATTTTCCTTCCCTCATTTAATTGGGTTTTAAACACCAAAAAACAGCAGTTTTGGCAACCAATCCTTCTAAAAACTCAGTCAAAATCAAAAATTGTGACAATAGCTGTCAGGCATTGGTTTATTTTATGAACTTGTGATAGTTTATTAAACAAACATTTTTAAATTAGCTGTTGTTAAAACGAGGAAGCTATGGAAGATCAAACAAAAATCAGCGTAACCAGCAAGCAATTGCCTTCAGGGAATTGCCAGGTGAAATTTTTTATTGAGGATGAACAAAGGCCCCAATATGGTTATTTGTTGGTCAATGAACCCAAGCCGGTGGGGGAGATCATAGCGGAAATCAAGGAAAGAATGGCACAGCGAAGAATGGCGATGTCTGGATTGAATCCGTTTTCGGTAAAAACCCAGGTAAAGGACGACCATAATTTTTACCTTTACTCAGCATAACCCAAGGCCATGAAGCTCCACAAGAATCTGAAATTTTTAAGAACGGAATTGGGACTTACCCAAGCGGAACTTTCCGAGAAATTGGGTTTGCAAAGAACCATGATTTCCGCCTATGAGGATGGGAGATCAGAACCCAAGCTGGCTACCTTGAGCATTCTTTCGGAGACTTTCCATGTCTCCATCGATGAATTGCTGTACCACGATATTCAGGAAATGGGAAGAAAACCCCTCCAAAACAAGGACATTAAAATCCTGACCATCGCAGTGGATGAAAATGATCGGGAGAACATCACAATGGTGGGGCAAAAAGCTTCTGCAGGCTACTTGAACGGTTTCGCTGATCCTGAATACATGGAATCCTTGCCCCAATTCCACCTCCCCAATTTGGCTACAAACAAGACCTATAGGGCCTTCGAGATTTCCGGAGACAGCATGTTGCCCCTGGTTTCGGGCACATTGATCATCGGAGCCTACATTGAACAGCTCCAGGAAATCAAAAGTGGCAAGACCTATGTCCTGGTCACCTCATCCGAAGGCGTTGTGTACAAACGGGTTTTCAACTATCTGGAAGAAAATGGGAAGCTGTACTTGGTTTCCGACAACCAACAATACAAACCTTATGAAATCAAGGGGGAGGATGTGATGGAAATATGGGAAGCCCGTGCATTTATCAGTACTGATTTTCCCAATCCCAAAGACAAAGCCGCACCTGCAACCTTGGAAGACATCTCCGAAATGATCATGGAGCTGAGGCGGGACATCATCAAATTGCGGTAGGAATGGTTTTTTCTTCAATGCCATTTGCAATGGAAAAAAGTCGGTTGGTGTTTCCAAATTCAAGAATTCCTAAGTCCAACGAATATTGAAAAAGTACATTCAAGTACCTCTTCAGATTTTTCCGGATCAGCCTTCCTTTTTATTCGATACAAATAAAAAGGAAGGCTGATGGCATTAAAAACCTTCAATTACTTTTAAAATTGCTCCCAGGAGTGAAAAAATCTGGTTTTGTTGTAATAAATCCAATCTCGGAAAGTGAAGCATTACCAATGCTATTGGTCAATCCCTGCTGTGCTTCCCACTCCCAAAACACCCATTTCGTTGCTATCGGTATACCATTGGATTCCACATAGTCCAAATATTGAATGGCATGGGGGTCTTTTTCTGCGTCTTCTTTATTTCCCCTGACAGTGACGATATAAGCCACTTTTTCAATTAAGTTGTTTGATTTATCCGCATAAACAACATACCAATCATCAGGCGCATCTCCTGTACCTGGTTCAAATGTTAGCTTGTGAGTCTGATATCCCAATTTGTCAACTTCTGTATTTTCATAGTTATCCCACTTTGTACCTGTATCACTTAATTTATATGGGAAGAGGAAAAAATATGCCCATGTATACGCATCAAAACGAACCAATGCTTCATTTGGGATATCAGGGGAATAGTGGACCTTTTGGCCGTCAAAAATAATTTTTGAACCGTTATCAAAAGCAATTAACCCTTTGCTGGAATTGGTGAGCAAGGTGATTTTGGCATCAAGCCTCTCTTTTCCCCCAAACTCCAATTTTATATCAAATTGAATGGCGTTCTTTGAAAGAAAAGATTTTTTTTGATGTGCCTCTTCAATCCTATTGACAAAAGTTTCATTTTCATTTGAAGTGTTACAGGAAAGAAAAGAAGACGAAACTATCAAAACTGTGATGAATGCTTTTATCATTTTTTGGAGACTGTTATTGGATTGTAATAGTGTATAAACTGAGGAGTGCTCTTTTTGGATTCGTTTCAAAAGGCCTAAAATCATCCAATTGTGTTTTTTTGGTTTTTAAATCAAAATTGGGGCTTCACGATCGTTTTTTGAACAGGCGAAAAAGGGAGTGAAAAAATAAAAAAAAGCCAATCCCATTTCTGAGATTGGCTTTTAGAGATTTTCGAGGTATTAATTCTCGATTTCTCCTTTTTCTGCTTTTTCGATCAATACATCGGTGGCAGTGATCAATACTTCAACTCTTCTGTTTTTGGCTCTGCCTTCGTCGGTATCGTTGGTAGCGATAGGTTTGTCAAATGAATGACCAATGGTAAACAATCTGCTGTCTTCCACACCTTTCATCTTTAAGTAATTCCTGACCGACTGGGCTCTTTGTACAGATAACTTTTGGTTATAATCATAAGCGCCTTTGTTATCAGTATGTCCTTCAATGGAAATGTTGGTGTCTGGGTATTCGTTCAGGATTTCAGACAATTTCAAAATGCTTTCCTGCGCATCTGGGGTCAAGGAAAATGAATCGAATCCGAAAAGAATTCCAGAATCGAAAGTCAATTTAATGGCTTCTCCGACACGTTCCACTTCAGCATCTTTAATGTCTTCCATTTTTTTGGCTTGTTTGTCCATGTAGATACCAACAGCTGCACCCGCTGCACCACCTACAACTGCACCAATGGCAGCACCTTTTCCAGCCTGTCCACTTTTGTTGCCAAGTACTGCTCCGATGGCAGCACCAGTTCCACCGCCGACGGCGACACCTTTTTCGGTATTGTTCCAGCTTGCACAGCCAAATAACATGGATGCGCCTACAATTTGGTAAAAAATGCTTCGTTTGAATTTAAAGATCATAATCAGGGTGTTTTTTTGGTTTTTGTTTCATCTTGATTTTATCAATTTAGATCAAGATGAAAACATTAAATGTCATGGTTCTAAATTCATGCCAGACTTATTGTATTGAGAAAAATGCTTTCGCGATAATATGACCAACAATTTTAAATTTTTTGAAAAGTCTTGTCTGTTATGGTTTTGGCTAAAAAAATTGAATGGGTGAAAAGAAAATAGTTTAAAAAATAATTGATCATGTTACGTTTAATCCAACATTTTCAAAAAACCTTCTTTTATTTTGGAAACCGCATCAAATGAGTTGTCAATGTTGACCACGCCCTTTTCCAGTTCGTGCCAATATCCATCTCCACATTCAATATAATATCCTCTTTTTGTCGGCTTGGAAGTTTTGGCTTGGCTATAATCGTAATCGGGAAGGAATATATTGGACAATAACGTTTTGGTTTCAGCCCAATCTGATTCTCTGCTTTTCCCATCGACCAAAGCATCAATTTTTCTTATGGAAAATTTGACGGTGAAGGAAAAATCATGGATGCCATTTTGGTCCTGTGCATAGAACTTGATGGTCAATGGAGCTTCTTTTTTGCTGATTTCATAGATGGCTTGAAGGTAATCCTGTGCCAATAGTTGCCAGTCATTTTGATTGATGGGGATGGTCCTGGAGATTTTGCCATGGATATCCTTGGCTAATATCTTGACACCACCTTCTTCTTCGTCAAATTTTTTGCTGGTCCATTTGGACTCGGAATAAAGGTCCTTGAGTGGTTTTTCCCAAACTTTGGGGATTTCTCCCAAAAAGGAATAGTCATCGCTCAGCGAAAATCCCTCTTCCAGGATCTCCTCATCCTCCAAATCTTCCCTTCCGGTATAGTGGAGGTCCAATTGGGTATTGAGAAAATTCTTTTCAAAGCTGATTCGGAGCTTAAATGTGTGGCTGTATGGGGCTGGGATGGATCCGGAATCGAATTCTATCTCCAGCCTAGTGAGGTCTTCTGTTTTCAAATGCATATCGCTAAAATTTATAGTCAGAGGTAAAAATTTTCAATGAAAATAATCGAAAGGCAAAATTAGTTTTTTATCAACAATAATCGAATGCTTTTGCAATTACCTGATGGGGTTTTAGACTTGGTCTTCATGTGTCTTGGACGAGGAGGAAACCAATCGATGGATTTCACCCATTTCTTCCTCCGTCAGATCCCTCCATTGTCCGATGGGGATGTCCAGCCTGACGTTCATGATCCTGATACGTTTGAGGATGACCACCCCAAAACCCAGGTGATCACACATTCTCCGGATTTGTCGATTTATCCCTTGTGTCAAGATGATGCGGAACTTGAATTTACTGAGTTGTTCTACCTCGCATTTCCGGGTGACTACGCCGAGAATCGGTACCCCTTGGCCCATTTTTTTGATGAAATCCAAGGTGATGGGTTTGTTGACGGTGACGAGGTATTCTTTTTCGTGGTTGTTTTTGGCCCTTAAAATTTTATTCACAATGTCCCCGTCATTGGTCAAAAAAATCAATCCCTCGCTGGGTTTATCCAATCGGCCGATTGGGAAAATCCGCTTGGGATGCTTGATGTAATCAATGATGTTGTCTTTTTCCCCTTCCGTGTCAGTGGTGCAAACGATCCCTACGGGTTTGTTGAAGGCGATGTAAACAGGTTTTTCCTCAGGGGTGGAAATCAGTTTTCCATCTACCCGTACTTCGTCCTCGGGAAGAAGCTTGGTCCCCATTTCTGGCACATTGCCGTTGATGGTTACACGGCCTTCAGCGATCAGCTTATCCGCTGCCCTTCGCGAGCAGAATCCAACTTCACTCAGGTACTTATTGATTCGGGTTGAATGCACTTCTTCCATCTCCTTTGTCTTGTTCTTCCAAAATTCAAATTTAAGGGAAATAAAATTGTTTATCGGGCCCTTTCGTCCAGATTTAAAATGAAAGTGAGTCCATTTGCAAGGGGATAAAGCAGGGGGTAAAATCGATGAAATTCTTTTTTCTGATAATATTCAGCATTTTTAATGACATTAATCATTTGATTAAATAATTATAATTTATAGATTTATTATCCTAAAAAAATAAAAAAAATAGGATATGTTTTTAATAAAAAAAGAAGTAGTGTTATTCGATCCCTCAGGACATAAGTTTGAAAGCCATGGCGTATTCAATCCTGCTGCAGTGGAAGCGCATGGGAAGATGTACTTGCTTCACCGTGCGACCAACAAAGCAAATTTCGTCAAGGTTGGGAATGCTGCTTTGAAAACCCCAAGGGGAATAGGGGAGCGGAGTGTGGAATCTCCTATTGATTCCGCAGGAGTTTTGTGCGCTACAAGGAATCGAGGATCCTCGCCTTGGATATGTGTACCATACCGGGGCCTCACTTTTGGGTCTGGAGGATCCGACTAAGGAAGTTGGGGGATTGGAAACTCCCTTTTTTGGACAGCGCATGATTGGGAAAAAATGGGTCTGGTCAACAGCCTGGTGTTTCTCACGGGAGCCATCCTGAAGGATGAATCCCTATACATCTACTATGGTGCTGCGCACAATCGAATAGGCACTGTTTCCCTTGATTTAAAAGAACTGATCACTGAAATAAAAAGCAATAGCCATGAGAGAAAACTTCAATACAGATAAGGAAATCCTGGTACTTACATCCTATCCACCGCGAGAATGCGAGATTGCCACCTACAGCAAGGATTTGTTCGATGCGTTGGCGGATGGCATGAGCCGCACTTTTTCGGTTTCTATCTGTGCCTTGGAAAATGGAAAATCAAGAGAAAGTTACCCTTCTGAAGTGAAGTATGTCTTGGACGTAACCGATCAATCCGCTTATATCCACTTGGCAGAGAGGATCAATAGGGAGAAGAAGATCCAGGCAGTTTTCATCCAACATGAGTTCGGAATGTATGGAGGTGAATTTGGTGAGTACCTGATGTACTTTTTGTATTCACTGAACAAACCGGTGTATGTCACTTTTCACACCGTCATTCCCTCTCCTGAGGAAAAGAGACTATTGATCGTCAGAAGCATGGTCACGATCGCAGAGAAAACGATCGTCATGAACAAAAATTCCGTTCGGATTTTGGTGGAGGACTATGGGCTCTCCGATTCGAAAATCACCATTATTCCCCATGGAATCCATCCGATTGAATCCAAAGAGAAAGCCAGCCTGCATAAAGCTCATGGCTATGAGAACAAAAAGATCATCTCCACTTTTGGACTCCTCAGTTCGGATAAAAGCGTGGAGACTGCACTGGAAGCCCTACCTAAAGTCATTGCCGGATTTCCGGATTTGATGTTTGTCATCTTGGGAAAGACACAACCCGAAGTGATCAAAATGGAAGAGGAAGTGTACCGAAAACATCTCCAGCGGAAGATGAAGCAATTGGGATTGGAAAATCATATTTCCTTTGTCAACCGATATTTGGAAACCCCTGAGTTGCTTGAATTTCTTCAGCTGACGGATATTTACCTGTCCACCTCAAAAGACTGGGATCAGGCCGTCAATGGCACTCTTGCTGTTGCAAGGGCATGTGGCTGTGCGGTCATTGCCTCGGTAAATCCACAGGCCAAGGAATTGCTGTCCGAAGATATCGGTATTTTGGTGGATTTTGAAGATCCGGATCAGTTGGCAACTGCTTTGACACGGTTGTTGGAAGACGACGAATTGCGGGATCGGATGGGCAAAAATGCGATCTATCAAGCAAAGGCAAGTGAATGGGGGAATGTGGCGGTAAAACATGCCCATGTCCTGCAAAGCCATGTTCCGGGACAGGAACTCATTTTCGACTTGCCGGAAATTTCGCTGAAACATATCCTTAAGCTGACCGATCGGTTTGGCATCCTTCGGTTTTCCAAAATGGGAACCCCTGATATTTCATCGGGCTACACCCTGGATGACAATGCCAGGGCACTTATCGCGATGTGCATGCACCTGGAATTCAAAAAAGATCCCATGACTTTTTTGCTGATGGATAAATATTTGTCCCTGATGGAATCCTGTCAAAGGGAGGATGGTGTTTTCCTCAACTCTATCGATTCTGAAGGGAATGAGCATCTCCAAAACGCAGGGGAAAATCTGGAGGATGCCAATGGTGGTGCAATCTGGGCATTGGGAACTTTGGTCGCACACCGGGAACACCTTCCCGCTAATTTTATCATCAGGGCCGAAATGTGTATCCATCGGGCAGTCTATTGGGTAAAGGAATTGGAATCCCCACGCGCCATTGCCTTTGCGATCAAGGGTCTCTATTTATACAATCAGTCCCACCAATACCGACATATTCGAGAGTTGATCCTTTCACTTGCAGATGTCTTGGTAGAAAAATACCATGCCGTCAGCGATGCAGAATGGCAATGGTTTGAGGAGTACATGACCTACGGCAATAGTATCCTTCCAGAATCCCTGCTGTATGCCAACTTTTTGGACGGAAAGGAAAAGTACAGCAGCATCGCAAAGACGACTTTTGATTTTCTTCTTTCGAAAACTTTCGAGGGCAAAAGCATAAAAGTTATATCCAACAAAGGATGGCCTCAAAAGGGAGAGGACCCTAGACAAGAAGGAGGCGGACAGCCCATAGAGGTCTCAAATACCATTCAGTCGTTACAGCTTTTTCATCAGGTTTTCGATGAGGAGGGATATCGTGAGAAAATGGAGATTGCTTTCAGTTGGTTTTTAGGCAATAATCATTTGCACCAATTGATCTATAACCCCCTCACTGGCGGTTGCCATGATAGCCTTGAAAAAGAAAATGTCCACCTCAACCAAGGGGCTGAATCCACCATCAGTTATTTGATGGCGATATTGACCATGGAAAAAGCAGGCAAAGGAATACCCTTTTTGCAAGACGCTTCTCTTGTTGAATACCAGGATTTGGAGCGGCGACTGATAGGGCGGAATTCCAAGTTTTACCAGAAAAACAAACATTGATTTTGATGTAAAAATGAACTCTTAAAAAAATTAGCCATGCCATTGAACTTCGATCAACACGCACAAAAAGGAAATCAATTCCTAAACCAACTCCTGGTGGAGTTGGGAGAAAATTCGACAAAAGAATCTGCCCAAAGAATCCTCAGGGCTGTATTGAGGACGCTGAGAAACTACCTGACCATGGAGGAGAATTTCCAATTGCTCGCCCAGTTACCTGTGGCCATTAAAGGTGTTTATGTGGATGGCTGGTCCCCGTCAGCCAAAAAAAAGGGGGAGAGTAAAAAAATAAAAGGTTTTTTGGCGGAAGTCATCCATGAAGAAGGAATTGCTTCCTGGAAGGATTTCTCGAATGAAGATGAAATATATGCGGCTGTCAAAGCCGTGTTCAGGACCCTTGGGAAATTCGCCTCTGAAGGCCAGATGAAGGATGTGGAAGCCGTTCTCCCCGAAGATTTAAAACAATTGCTAAGGGAAAACAATGTTTCCCAAAAAAAATAAACCGTCTCAAAAGGAAGGAAAGAATAGGGTGTCAGAGATTTTCTCGGCTCTTGATCAAATAAATTGATGGATAAAAACAAGTCTGAAACAATGAAATATTCCCTGCCATTCAATCAACTCCGAAATACAGACCTACCCAAGGTGGGAGGTAAAAATGCATCCTTGGGTGAAATGATCCATGAGTTGAGCGGTTTTGGGATTAAAATCCCCGATGGCTTTGCAATCACGGCCGAGGCCTATCGTTTTTTTATCCAACACAACCAGCTGGAAGAAAAACTACGAAAGGAACTTGATCAATTGGATGTGGAAGGACTTAGCAATCTAGACACGGTCGGAGCAAATTGCCGGGAAATTATGAACAGCGGTCATCTTCCCGAAGCAGTAAAAAAAGAGATACTCGAATCGGCTGCAAATTTGGATGCCGGGACGGGGATTTCGGTAGCCGTAAGAAGCAGTGCTACCGCCGAAGATTTACCTACCGCAAGCTTTGCCGGGCAACACGATAGTTTTTTGAATGTTCAGGGAAATGAAAACCTTCTGTTGGCCATAAAAAAATGTTATGTTTCGATTTTCAATGACCGGGCCATCAAGTACAGGATCGACAATGGATTCGAACACCTGATTGTGGCACTTTCAGTTGGAGTTCAACGCATGGTCCGTTCGGATATCGGTAGTGCCGGCGTGGCTTTTACGCTGGATCCCGAAAGCGGTTTCGAGAATGTAATTTACATTACATCCGCTTGGGGTTTGGGCGAAAATGTGGTTCAGGGAGCCGTCAATCCAGATGAATTCTATGTTTTCAAACCCGCCATTTCTAAACATCAGCAGAGCATCATTCACCGGAAATTGGGTGAAAAGGAAAACAAGATGGTGTATTCCAATGGTAAAGGGACGGAAAAGCCCATTGTGAACATCCAAACACTTCCCTCGGAAAGAACTGTTTTTTCTCTTTCAGACAAAGACGTGGTCATCCTCGCAGAATGGTGCTATAAAATTGAAAAGCATTATCAATTGGCCATGGACGTGGAGTGGGCCAAAGATGGCTTGACAGGGGAATTGTTCATCGTACAAGCAAGACCGGAAACTGTTCACGGTAGAAAGGAAAACATTTCGATCAAAGAATATACACTGCTCTCCAAAACAGAACCGGTTTGTAAAGGCAAGGCTGTAGGTCGCTCCATTACCTCTGGAATAGCAAGGATCGTGCATTCAATCGCAGATGCCGGGAAAGTGCAAAAAGGGGATATAATCGTGGCAGACATGACCAATCCCGATTGGAATGCCATGTTGCGGAAAGCCGTGAGCATCGTCACCAACAAAGGAGGAAGAACCAGCCATGCGTCCATTGTGGCTCGGGAACTTGGTATTCATGCCATCGTAGGAGCAGGTGATGCCACCGAAAAACTCAAGGATGGCCAGATGATTACGGTTTCCTGTATCGAAGGAGACGATGGATTGGTCTATGATGGGCAGTTGGATTGGGAGGAGAAAGAAATCAGCATAGAACATATCGGCACCACCAAAACCAAGCCCATGTTGATATTGGCGGACCCTTATAAAGCATTCCGGCTTTCATTTTATCCTAATCAAGGGGTGGGACTTCTTCGAATGGAATTCATCATTGCCAACTCCATCCGCATTCATCCCATGGCTTTGGTGAAATACAAGGAACTGGAAGAGAGCAATGACAAAAAAGCCATAGAAGCGATTACCCATCAGTATGCAGACAAGAAGAAATACTTTGTGGATCGGCTATCGGAGGCACTCGCAATGGTGGCGGCAGCATTTTATCCCAAAGAGGTCATTGTGCGGATGAGCGATTTCAAGACCAATGAATATGCGCAATTGATCGGCGGGAAAATATTTGAGCCAAAAGAGGAGAATCCCATGCTGGGCTTCCGAGGAGCATCACGCTATTACCATGAGCGGTATCGGGAAGGATTTGGATTGGAATGCGAAGCAATACGGGTGATACGGGATGAAATGGGATTGACCAATGTGAAGATCATGATCCCCTTTTGCCGAACCGTGGAGGAAGGGAAGCGGGTACTGGAAACCATGAAGGAGTTTGGTTTGGAACGCGGGAAAAATGGTTTGGAAGTCTATGTGATGGCCGAACTCCCCAGCAATGTCATTCTTGCAGAAGCATTTGGAGAGATTTTCGATGGCTTCTCCATCGGGTCCAATGACCTCACCCAGCTCACATTGGGAATAGACCGCGATTCTGCCATCATCAGTGATTTGTTTGATGAAAACGATGCCGCGGTCAAGCAATTGCTGAAATCTGTGATCCTCTCCGCAAAAAAATCAGGAAGAAAAATAGGGCTTTGCGGACAAGCCCCGAGCGATTATCCCGAATTCGCAAAATTTCTTGTAGAACTGGGTATTGACAGTATTTCTTTCAATCCGGATGCTTTGCTCAAGGGCATTGAAAACATCCAGTTGGCAGAAGTGGCAATGGAAAAAGTTTTGGATCCTATCAACCTAAAATCCTGAATTATGAAATCAGTCCATCCCATAAAATCGGTTATGCCCAATCTTTCAGAATACGATGCTTTGTATTCGGGTTTTGAGTGGAACGAAGAGAGAATACATCTTGATGGTCTCCCCTCAGGAAAAGGATTGAACATCGCACACGAAGCCGTTGATCGACATGCAGAAAGTGAGTTGAAAAACACAATCGCTTTGCGGTTTATCAATACTGAAAGAAGCACGGTCGATTTTTCCTACTCAGAGCTGAGGAAGCAAACATCCAAGTTTGCCAACGTCCTGGAAAAAATAGGAATTGGAAAGGGAGAAACAGTTTTTACGCTTCTTGGAAGGGTTCCCGAATTGTATGTTTCGGGATTGGGGGCACTGAAGTACAGGGCGGTTTTTTGTCCTTTGTTTTCCGTTTTTGGCCCAGAACCCATTTTCCAAAGATTGAGTAGGGGGGATGCTCGGGTTTTGGTGACCAATACCGCTTTTTTTGAAAAGAAAATCAAGTCCCAACTGGAACGACTTCCATCATTGCGGTATATCCTGCTTACCGATTCTCAAGAGCACCTCGCTGATAATGTGCTTTCGTTTTCAAAAGCAATGGAAGAGGCATCAACGGATTGGGTCATTGGTCCAACCGATCCGGAAGATCCGGCATTGTTGCATTTTACCAGCGGGACGACGGGCATGCCAAAAGGGGCCTTGCATGTGCATCAGGCGGTGCTGACGCATTACAGTACGGGTAAATATGTGCTTGATTTTCACAAGGGGGATATTTTTTGGTGTACAGCAGATCCTGGTTGGGTTACGGGAACTTCTTACGGGATAATCGCTCCCCTGGTAAACGGTGTGACGAGCATCATCGACGAAGAGGAATTCGATGCGATGCGGTGGTACAGCATTCTCGAAGAGCAAAAAGTCAATGTTTGGTACACCGCCCCCACTGCCATCAGAAGATTGATGCGGATGGATATCTGCCCAAAGGAAGCCTATCAGCTGGACAAGCTTCGGTTGATTTTGAGCGTCGGCGAGCCGCTTTATGCCGAAGCGGTGATCTGGGGAGAGAAAAACTTCGGTTTTCCCATCTTGGATAACTGGTGGCAAACCGAAACCGGCGGGATCATGATCGCCAATTATCGATCGATGAAGGTAAAACCCGGTTCGATGGGAAAACCCCTTCCCGGAGTGGAAGCAGCCATTGCCGAGATCAAGGACAATGAATTGACACTCTTAACCAATCCTGGCGATCAAGGTCATTTGGTATTGAAAAAAGGCTTTCCGTCACTTTTTCGGGGATATCTGCATGATGCCGAAAGATTTCAAAAATGCTTTGTGGGGGATTGGTACATCACAGGCGACTTGGCGAAGATGGATGAGGATGGTTATTTCTGGTTTATTGGTCGGGCCGATGACATCATCAAAACGTCAGGCCATATGGTGGGGCCATTTGAGGTGGAAAGCACATTGATGCGGCATCCCTCTATTGCAGAAGCTGCGGTGATTGGGAAGCCGGAGCCGTCGATTGGGGAATTGGTGAAAGCATTTGTAGTCCTGAAATCCGGGACTGAGGCAGGTGAGGAGATGAGGAGGAACATCATGGGTTATGCCAGAAAGGAAATGGGGCCGGCAGTAGCACCCAAAGAGATTGAATTTGTGGAGAGCATTCCCAAAACCCGCAGTGGAAAGATTTTAAGAAGACTTTTGAAGGCACGCGAACTTGGTTTGCCCGAAGGGGATACTTCCACTTTGGAGTGAGGACGAAACGCTTGGAGAGTAAACCGTAATTTTCATTTAAATCATTTTTGGTCATGAGACGATTTAGGAAAATAAATTTTTTAGCGCTAATAGTTTCTTTGTTTCTCTTATTTTTTGTTTTTCAGGCTTGCCAAGCACAGGAAAATAAAAATGAAAAAGACATAGAGGCCATTCAGAAAAGTGCCGAAATCGTCACGGAGAAAGTCAATTATTCAGGAATTGTTGATTTCAGAATGGCTGCAAAAATAGCCACACCGGGTGTCGTGAACATCAGGAGTACTTTTAATCCTCAAAAGCAGGGATCTAGGGAAGAAGACAGGTTTTACAATATTCCGGATCCTTTTAGGGATTTTTTCAAAGACGATCCTTTTTTCCGGGAATTCAGGTTTCAGTTTCCAGAGTCCCCAAGGTTCAATCCGGACACCCTGATTGGGAGTGGTTCCGGCGTGATTCTGACACCTGATGGATACATCATCACGAATCATCATGTGGTGAAAAATGCCGATGAGATCAACATTACCCTATTTGACGGGCGCAGCTATACGGCCTCTGTGATTGGCAATGACCCACAAACGGATCTCTCCTTGCTGAAAATTGAGGAAAAGGGGCTTTCCTTTATTCGGTATGGGGAAAGTGATATTTTGGAAGTTGGAGAATGGGTCGTTGCAGTAGGCAATCCCTTCAATCTCGCCTCGACTGTCACGGCTGGAATCGTCAGCGCCAAGGCCAGGAACATCAATATCCTAACCGATCAAGGGGCTGTTGAATCTTTTATCCAAACGGACGCCGCCGTGAATCGGGGAAACAGTGGCGGTGCCTTGGTGACATTGGATGGAAAACTTGTAGGGATCAATACCGCGATCGCCACACCCACAGGCGTTTATGCAGGATATGCGTTTGCGATTCCTGTAGATATTGTGAAGAAGGTCGCCAACGATTTGATGAATTATGGCACTGTAAAAAGAGGGGTTTTGGGGATCATGATCCGGAATATGAACAGTACACTGGCCAGAGAATTGAATATGGATAGGGCCAATGGGGTATATATCGACAGTGTGATGCTGAACAGCGCTGCCAAGAATGCCGGATTGAAAGAAAAGGATGTTATCATCGGGATTGACGGTGTGGAAACACTTTCAGCTGCCAGCCTTCAAGAGCTCATCATGCGCAAACGGCCCGGTGAGAAAGTGAAAATATCCCTGATCAGAAACGGTGTTGAACACATCGAACTCGTGGCCACACTCAAGGAGCAGGAGAGAACAACCGAAACCGCCATCTTGAAGAATGTCAATTTGCTAAAGGATCTGGGGGTGGAGCTTGCCGAAATCAATGAGGAGGACCGAAAGCGGTACGATGTGAAAAGCGGATTGAAAATCATCAAGCTCTTTGAAGGGAAACTGAAAAGAAACACCAGTATCCGGGAAGGGTTTGTCATCACATCCATCAACAACAAAGCGGTAACCACTTTACAATCATTCCTACAGGCCATTGACATTGAAGGGCAAAAAGGCGGCATCATGCTCGAAGGAAAATATGCCGGTGATCCCACCTATTATTATTATGCTTTTGGGTTGTAAAAGAAGTTTTATATAAATGAAGAATCAAAATGTCAAGCTCCTCAAAAAAATCGAAAACCTTGGACTCCGAAAAAGGACAGCACCTTTTTTACCAAATGCTGCTCATTCGACGGTTTGAGGACAAGTCCGCTGAACAATATACCAAAGGCAAAATAAGGGGTTTTTTACACCTTTATGTTGGAGAGGAAGCCGTGGCGGTCGGGGTGATCCAAGCCTTGACCGAGGAGGATAATATTTTAAGCACTTATCGGGAACATGGACATGCTTTGGCCAGGGGAATGGAACCCGGAGGCATCATGGCGGAAATGTATGGCAAACAGGAAGGTTGCAGCAGGGGAAGAGGAGGCTCAATGCATCTTTTTGATGCTTCCAGAAGGTTTTTCGGAGGAAACGCGATTGTTTGCAGTCATCTTCCGATGGCTGTTGGAATGGCTTTGGCCTCCAAAAAACAGAAAAAAAACCAGATTACCTGCTGCTTTTTTGGAGAGGGGGCAGCGGCCGAGGGGGAATTCCATGAAGCCATGAACCTGGCGGCTTTGTGGGAGGTTCCGGTTTTGTTTGTCTGTGAAAACAATCAGTATGCGATGGGGACGGCCATTCAATATTCACACGCAGTACTGGAAATCGAAAAAAAAGGCGCTGCCTATGGGATTGAATCTACCGCTGTGAATGGCATGGATCTAATGGCGGTGATGGATGCCACAGATAAAGCTGTCGATAAAATCAGGAAAACCGGAAAACCCTATTTTTTGGTTTGTAATACCTATCGATTTAGGGCACATTCCATGTTTGATGCGGAATTGTACAGGGATAAAAAGGAAGTGGAGGAATGGAAAAAAGCAGATCCTATTCCAGCATTTCAGGACTACTTGTTGAAACAAAAATTGATAACGAAAACTGAGCTGGAAAAAATTTCCGCGCGCGTGGACAAAGAAGTTCAGGAGGCGAGCGATTTTGCGGAAGCCGGAACATGGGAGCCATTAGAAGATTTGACAAAGTTTGTTTACAGTGAAAAGTAAAGGATTGATTTTCCATTGACTATTGAAATGCAAAAGCCAAAAGACATGCAAAAGAAACCAGAAGAATTTCCGATTCTGCCCAAAATCCCCGGCATCACGCCGAACCCTGATTTTCCCTTACCGGCAATCGACCCGGAATACCCGGGAATTCCCCACCCGGAAGAAAATCCCAAAGAATTCCCAATACCGGAAATCGAGCCGGAGGATTGGCCGGAGATTGACCCCGACACAGAACCTGAAAAGGAACCTGATATGAAACCCAATTGATTTTTTTTTCCGATGGAAGCGAGCAATACGATCAAAATCACTTACCGGGAGGCACTCAAGCAGAGTCTCCGAGAAGCACTTCAAAAAGACGACAGGGTTTTTTTGATAGGGGAGGATGTAGGCCGTTACGGCGGTGCTTTTGCAGTGAGTAAGGGGCTTTTGGAAGAGTTTGGAGAAGAGAGGATTATGGATGTACCGCTTTCCGAATCTGGGTTTGTGGGGGCTGGCATCGGGGCGGCAATGGCTGGAATGAAGCCCATAGTCGAAGTGATGACCATTAACTTTGGACTATTGCCCATGGACCAGATCATCAACAATGCCGCTACTTTACTGCACATGTCCGGAGGTCAGTTGAATGTGCCCGTGGTGATTCGGATGGGATGTGGCATTGGGCGGCAATTGGCAGCTCAGCATTCCCATAGTTGGGAACCTTTTTATGCCCATGTCCCGGGATTGGTGGTGCTGTCGGTGGGCACCCATGAAGATGCAAGGGGAATGCTCGCTGCTGCCCTTGAAAGTCCAGACCCTGTCATCATTTTCGAATATACTTCCATGCTCAACATGGAAATGGAAATAGCCAAGGATGTCCCCGAGCTAGGGATAAACAAAGCCAAGGTGAGACGGGAAGGCAATGACATTTCCATCATCACCTATGGAACAGGCGTGCATAAATGTATGGAAGCAGCAGCTGAATTGGCAAGGGGAGGCATCGATGCCGAAGTTATTGATTTGCGGGTATTGCGTCCCTTGGATGAGGAGACTTTTTTGGCTTCCGTGGCCAAGACCCATCAGGCATTGGTCGTGGAAGATGCTTGGTGTTCAGTTGGTTTTTCTGCGGAAATAATTTCGCGGATTATGGAAAAGGCTTTTTATGAATTGGATGCTCCCGTAAAAAGATTGTGCGGCGTGGAGGTGCCCATTCCCTATCCCTTACATCTCGAGGAGGCTTCGGTTCCTCAAGTAAAAGATATTGTCAATAGTGTTCAGAAAACTTTAAAGCCATGATAGAATTTTTGATGCCCAGTTTGGGAGCAGATATGGAAGATGGGACCCTAGTGGAATGGAGGAAAAAACCGGGTGATTTTTTAAGCCGAGGAGATATCATTGCCGATGTGGATACGCAGAAAGGATTGATAGAAATCGAGGTTTTTGAAGAAGGGGTCCTTGAAAAACTACTGGTGGAAGAAGGTGTGAAAGTGCCAGTAGGGACGATTTTGGCCCTAATTAATACCGATGGGATTGCAGGGAAAAAATCAAAGGATCAACCCATGGATGAAAAAGTCCCGGTACAGCAGCCGATTGAAGAAAAGCGGCCAGTTTCTTTTGAAGAGCAAAATTCAGAATCGAAAAGGATAAAAGCCTCGCCCTTGGCAAAGAGAATCGCCGAAGCAGAGCGTATTGATCTTTCGAGCATTTCCGGAACTGGAGAAAATGGCGCCATCACCAAGGAGGATGTTGAAAATGCCATCGCCAGTCGGGAAGGGGTAGCTGAAATGGAAAAACCCAAAGGAATTAAAATGGAGATAGCGGGAGAGCCTGAAAAAGGCAAAGCGGGTACGGAGCAGGCGGGAATGGAACAGCTTAAAGAAGCTGTTCCCGAAAAAAAACCAATGGGGACTGTTCCGCCAGTGGAGGCCATTCGATCGGCAGTCGCTGCGGCGATGAGCAAATCCAACCGTGAAATTCCGCACTATTATCTGGAGAAAAAAATAGACATGTCCAAGTCGCTTTCCTGGCTAAAAGAAGCGAACAGCGAGCGCCCGGTCCAAAAACGTCTCCTCCCTGCGGCATTGCTCATCAAGGCAGTGGCACTTGCCGTGGATGAAGTCCCGGCGCTGAATGCGGTTTGGGAAAATGGTTTGCAGCTGAAAAACGAGATCAATATTGGCTTTGTAGTTTCGCTGCGCACAGGCGGAATAATGGTCCCAGCAATCCACCAGGCAGATGCAAAAAGTGTGGATGAAATCATGGAAGTGCTGAATGATGTCATCCCAAGGGCAAGGGCATTGAAACTCAGAAGCTCGGAACTCAGTGATTCCACGATCACCATCACCAATATCGGTGAAGGAAGTGCAGACAAGGTTTTCGGGGTGATTTACCCACCACAAGTGGCCATTATCGGTTTTGGGGGGATTTCTGAAGAACCCTTTGCGGAAAATGGCTTGTTGGGTATCCGTCCTATTGTCCATGTCACCTTGGCAGGGGATCACCGGGCGACGGATGGTCTGACTGGAAGCCGGTTTTTGGGGGCATTGAACAAGTACCTACAAAATCCTGAAACGCTATGAACAAATCCGAAATTTTAAATACCATTCATGAATTGCTGAAAAATATTGCGCCAGAAATGGATCCAACGCTGCTGGGTCAGGAGGAAAATATTCGTGAGGCACTCAATATTGACTCCTATGATGCCTTGCAGTTTATTGTGGCCTTGTGTGAAAAATTAAAGATCGATATCCCCGAGCAGGATTATGGAAAAACGGCTACGATCAAAAGTCTGCTTACGTATTTGGAAAAGAAAATAATTTGAACCCGAAACATGCATTAGATTTCCAAATAGGGGTTGAGACCGAAAGAAAATCAGACTGTTTGGAGAATAAGGCCAGTACCGAAAGGATGCGTTCAAAAACAGGAAGCAGCAGGCTGACTATTAAGCAATTTTAGGCTGGAATTGAATGGGTAATGCATGTCACGGGATGAAGTTCAACTTTTAAACCAAACAGATCATGAACAGGGAATTTGAAAATAAAGTAGCCATTGTCACCGGAGGGAGTTTTGGGATAGGCAAAGCAACGGCGATTGCCTTTGCGCGAAAGGGTGCAAAAGTTGTTGTTTCGGATTGGGTGGAGGACGAGGGTACAGTTGATCAGATCGAGAAGGAGGGGGGAGAGGCGATCTTTATCAAGTGTGATGTTTCAAAGGAAGAAGAAGTCAAAAACATGGTGGAGAAAACCTTTGCACATTTCGGAGGACTGGATTTTGCCTTCAACAATGCAGGTATTGAAGGCCACAAAGGCATCACGCACGAGTGCACGGATGAAAACTGGGACCAAACTTTAGCAATCAATCTAAAAGGCACCTGGCTTTGCATGAAATACGAAATCCCATTGATGCTCAAAGCTGGAAAAGGAGCCATTGTCAACAATTCTTCCGTCGCAGGATTGGTGGGTTTTCCGGGTATTCCCGCCTATGTGGCTTCGAAGCATGGCATGATTGGTCTTTCCAAAAATGCAGCCTTGGAATATGTAAAACAGGGAATCCGGGTAAATGTCGTGTGCCCAGGGGTAATCAAAACACCGATGATCGATCGCTTCACGGGAAAAGACAAAACAGTCGAGAAAAACATGGCAGCGAGCGAACCCATTGGAAGATTTGGTGAACCAGAGGAGGTGGCTGCAGCGGTATTGTTCCTTTGTTCGGACGGGGCCTCCTTTATTACCGGCCAATCTCTTGGGGTGGATGGGGGTTGGCTTGCCCAATAATTAGCTAAATTATCCGTTCTAATGAAAATTAGAGGCCGGAAAAGGTGCTTTTGTTCACTTTAAACCCTAAATTAATGGGGTGTAAACAGCTTTTATCATCTATAAAATCAATAAATAATTATGGAGACTGTATCAACAAAACAAATCGGAGTGTGGCTGGATCATTCAAAGGCGCATATAGTCGGACACAAAGATGGCAAGGCATTTTTGATTGAATCCGTCGATTCTCCTTACGAAAGAATTAAAAGGGAAGAAGGAGAGGTAAGCGACCACTCTAGGTTCGGCTCCGATCCCTTTATGTCCTCTAACAATGAGAACAAGAAGCACAACATTACCCAAAACGAAATCAATGAATATTTTAAAATCCTCGAAGGAAAACTCAAAAACTACGAAGATATTTTATTGTTTGGTCCCAGTACGGCAAAAGATCAATTGATCAACAGACTTTCGGGAAATAAATCCTTTGATGGGAAATGGGTTTCCGTGCAGAGCAGCGATAAGTTGTCAGAAAATCAACTGCTGGCCTTCGTGCGCGATTTCTTCAAGAGTTGATTCCTGAATAATTGCTTGAAAGTATGCAATAGAGCCAATTTCCCGAAAGCCTCGAAATCTAAAGTGCTCAGGGATTTGGCTTTATTTTTTTGAATTAATTGCAATAAAATCAAATTGAAATTGAAGCTGCCTTAAATCCGAAATATGCATTCGGTCTCCGAATAGGGTTGAAACTTCAAGTAAATCAGACTATTTGGAGAATAAGAAGTAGTACCAAGTATGGTGAAGTCAAAAACAGTAAACAATCGGCTGATTATGAAGCATTTTAGGCTATAATTCAATTGGCAATGCATAAAATGGGTTAAACCTTAAAGGCGAAACTGTTGGCACTTGATCTAAGAACCAGGAAATCTCTCCTGGTTCTTTTTTTGATTGGAACGCAATGGGGGAAAGATTTCAGTTTTACTGAAAATGATTTATTCGGGAAGTGCAACTGATTCTTGTCATGAAATTTCTAGGGAAATCCCGCTAAATTGTAGTTGGAAAATAAATTCAATTTTTAAGTTTAAATCACAGAATCATGAAAGGAAAAACCGTCATCATCACCGGTGCTGCGTCGGGAATAGGGAAAGCGACAGCAGAATTATTTGCCAAAGAAGGAGCCAACGTAGTGGTTTCAGATATCAATGAGACCGCAGCAAGAGTCGTCGCAGAAGACATCGTTTCCAATGGTGGTAAGGCGGTCTTCATCAAAACAGATGTGTCCATGCCAGAGGAGATGGAAAAATTAGTGGATTTTGCTGTTAAGACCTATGGCAAACTTGATATTGCTGTCAATAATGCAGGAATAGGAGGAGAAATCAACCCGATCGCAGATATGAGTATTGAAGGTTGGCACAAGGTGATTGGGGTAAACCTAAACAGCCTTTTTTATGGACTGAAATATCAGATCCAGGCCATGCTGAAAAGTGGAGGCGGAAGCATCGTCAATATTTCTTCCATCTTGGGTTCCGTGGGTTTTGCAGGTTCTGCCGGGTATGCCTCTGCCAAACATGGCGTCCTTGGTCTTACCCAAACCGCAGCGATGGAATATTCTTCCCAAAACATCCGTGTAAATTCCGTGGGTCCTGGATTTATCGAAACTCCTCTATTGGAAGCATTGGATAGTGAAATGAAAAGTCAATTGGTCGCGCTTCATCCGATAGGTCGCTTGGGGAGAAGTGAGGAGGTGGCAGAATTGATATTTTGGCTCGGTAGCGACAAGGCCTCCTTTGTGACGGGAAGTTATCATCCTGTAGATGGAGGGTATTTGGCCAGGTAAATCATTCCTGCAGGCGAATTTTGGTTTTGAGTAATCATGCTTGAACCCGAAATATGCAATAGGTTTCCAAATGGGATTGAAACTGAAAGAAAATCAGACTATTGGGAGAACAATTCCTGACATCGATAGGGTGAAGTTAAAAATAGTTAACACCTAATTGATTATCAGTACATTAAAATATTAAATGGAGTTCGTAATGCATAAAACGGGTTGAAGTGGATGAAATACCCATTGGATTGGTGGAGTAGGTCAAAGACTTAAACCCGAAATATGCATTCGGTTTCCTATTGGGTGTTGAAATTGTAAGAAAATCAGACCAATTCAAGAATAGGGTGAAGTACCGAAATGGTGAAGTAAAAAAAAGTAACCAACTGAATGATTATTAAGCTATTATAGGATTGCATTGAATTGGGAATGCATGAAACGGATTAAATTTGATTCAAGCCCTGATCCAATGGATATCTTCCCTTTTGCCATGATTTTTTTGAGTCCCAGCCCCAAATCGAGACAAAAATTTCATTTTGTTTTGAACCCAATCGCTTTTTCATTGTTAAAATGAATTGGTGTGTTGAATGTACCTAAGTAAATTGGAAGATAAACCTCTATTAAAGTTGATGTCCAATAAAGTGATATGCCAATTTTCCAGGGGTCAATTGAATGAGGTGTTTGATTTTCAATCTTTTAAAATCCCAATAAAACGATGCTTATATTTGTGAGGTCGGATCTTCAGGAAGTTTGGGAAGGCGAAGTGATTCAAGAAGTAAAAGAATAATGAAAGAGAAAGTAGAAATCTCCGTACTGATGTCTGTTTACAATACAGAATTTGGTTTGGTGAAAAGAGCCATTGATTCGGTATTGGCCCAAGATTTCCCAAATTTTGAATTGATTGTCATCGATGATGGCAGTGACAACGATCCTCAAAATTTATTGCTGCAATATATCATTGGGCACGAGGACAGAATCACCTATCTAAGACATAAAAATCGAGGGCAATCCAAATCCATAAACCGTGGTATTTTGAACAGCCGCGGAAAATACATCACCATTTTGGATGCGGACGACGAATTTGAAAGCCATCACCTTAGCGCTTGTCTAAAAGAATTGCAATCGGTCGATTTGATCGCTTCCACGACCAAAACCATCGTAGACAAGGAAGAGGATTATTATGTTCCTGACAAAAGAGATCCCTCTAAGATGATTCATGTGGATGATTGTGTTTTGTTTGCGACATTATTTGGAAAAAAAGAGGTTTTTCAAGAAATCGATTTTAAGGATTTTTACGCAGCCGATGCGGACTTTTATGAAAGGGCAGCAAGGAAATACAAGGTGAAAAAGGTCGATTTAAGAACATACATTTATTATCGAAATACACCCAACAGCATTTGTTCCCGCCTGAAAGTGGAAAATATATCCATAATGAATTAGTAGAAATGGATGATTTTTTGAATATCGGGAAGGGAAATGTGATCATGGCATGTCACATGACGGGGATATTTGATGTAAATCGAAATACCGTTTTGCCAGATGATGCTTATGCGTTGATCAAGGATTGGGCGGATTCCATCATCGATTTGAACCTCAAAGGGATTGTGTTTCACAATAATTTTTCGGATCAAACCTGCGCCGAAATCCAGGGACAACATATACAGTTCATCAAGGTGAATCACGATACAAGATTTACCCCAAATGTGTATCGTTATTTTCTCTACAGGGATTTTATCCAAAAACATTTCGATGAACTTCTAAATGTTTTTGTGACAGACATTACGGACGTGGTGGTCCTCAAAGATCCTTTCCAAGAGCCAATTTTCACAGGAAATCCCCAAGCGATTTTTTGTGGAGACGAACCAAAGCCGCTGCTGGATGATTGGATGCTATTGCATGCGGCACATTTACGGAGTAAAATTTCCGACTATCAAGGCTACGAAGAGGAATTCAAAGAGGCAACTTTGCTCAATTGTGGCATCATCGGCGGGAATGTTCAAGTGATGCAGTTGTTTCTCAGCCAACTCTGTTCACTCCATGAAAAATACAACAGCGACAATAAAACCGCATACACAGGAGATATGGGCGCTTTTAATTATCTGGTCAGAACAGAATTCAATGATCGGGTCATTCATGGACCTCCCGTCAATACGGTTTTCAAGGAATATCAGACGGAGAGAAAAGGCTGTTGGTTTAGGCACAAATAACCTTACGGTAGAAATCTTTATGTCTTGGTTTTTATCACTGAAAGGAGGTCAACTTTGGTTTTAGCTTGACCGGTTCAATCCGAATTCTAGGAAATCGAAAAAGTATCGTAAAGCAGCTAACTTGATAAGTTAGATGGAATATGCATTAGATTTCCAAGTGGGGTTAAACCCGACATATGCAATGGGTTTCCATACGAGATCGAAACTGAAAGAAAATCAGCCTATATGGAGACTAAGTTTTTTTATGATAGGCTGAGGTCAAAAAAGTAAACAGTTGATCGATTGTCAAGCAATTTCAGGCTGAAATGGGAATGCATTATTCGGCTTAAATAAGGAGCTTGGAGACCTGACATACTAGCCAATATCAACAGTAGCCAAGAGATCACAAGGGAAAATTTGCAAATCCAAGGTGTGTATTGGGAGAAGGAAAACAGGATTTTTCCCAAAATGTTACAATCAGATTTTTAAGAAAGCATTGGGTTGCTGTTTGGGTGAATTGTCTAAAATCGGACACGAACGTCAACTTGCTCTTTATTTACCCGAAACTTTGCTTTTTCAAACGAAGGTGGACCAAAGTGCCCTGAGGCATTGTTGGAAAAACCATAATCATCCTTTGGGATTCCCAGAATATTTGTGCGCAAATATCCCAGGTTTTGGCTGTCATGGAAAACCGAAATCGCATAAGCTCCTTTGGGGATTCCTTTAAAAGTGAAAGTAACCTTGTTGTTGATAATTTCTCCTGAGGCACTTTTGAACGCTTTTTTGGGGTCATTTGGGAAACCATTCTCCCCATCGAATAGCAAAACTCTAACCACCCCCTGGCTGTTTTTTACATTTGTGACCTCTAACTTGATTTCGGCACAGGGTTGATCTTGCATCATGATAAAAACTGAAAAGAAGAGGATCAATAATTTCATTTGGCAATGTTAAGGTTGGCCCTTCGGTTAATCTTTCCGGAAGGAGTTCTCATGAAATCCGAAACGAATAAAACTGTTTTGGGAACAAGATGTTTATGGAAGTTTTTCCGGATCTCCATTAGCAAATCTTTTGCCCTTTTTTGTTCTGGCTGTGCATTTTCAATGACCAAAACCAATTTTTGGCCAAACTTGGAATCTTCAAGGGCGGAAAGGAAAAAATCACTTTTTGGAAAAAATTCAGAAACAATCGCTGCCAGCTGGGGTTCAAGGATTTCCGGTTGGATTTTGATCCCTCCTGAATTGATCGTAAAATCGGCTCTTCCAAGCCAGACAAACTGATTGTTTCCGATCAATTCCACCAAATCATTGGTCTGTAAGTGTTTTTCCTGAGCCATCGGCGCTTCCAACCACAAGCGCCCCGACGCATCCGTTCCGATGCCAACCTTGGGCAGAGCGGTATAGATGGGTTTTTGTCCGTTGATTTTAGCCAAGGCCACATGGGAAACCGTCTCGGTCATGCCGTAGGTTTGGTAAGCATTCAATTTTTCCATCCCTATTTTCTCCAAAAGGGCGGGGGATATTGGAGCACCTCCAATGATCAGTTGTTTGATTTTTTTCAGCTCGCCGGCGGTTTTTGTACTGTCCAGACACGCCGCTACCTGCATGGGTACCATCGCGGCAAAATCGAATTCCCGATTCATACTTAGTTCCAAGAGCGGATTCTCCTTTGGTGCAACCAATACAACATCTGCATCCCACTCCAAGGCCCTGACCAACATCATTTTCCCTGCGATCATGTCTGTACTCAGGCAGCACAACAAAAGCGAATTGGGCTGAATGCCAAAGAAATCCTTGGTGGCCTTGGCGCTGATCTCCATCTGCCGGCGATGGACGGTGATGGTTTTGGGAGTACCAGTAGATCCGGAAGTTGAAAGTTCGAAGAGCATTTCTCCCCTCAGCCAATCCCTACAAAACCGCAGGGAAGATTCCAAGTAGGGGTCTTTCTCAGTCCAAAGGCTATTCTTGATTTCCTCAAATGAAAGACTCCCGATTTGTAAAATGATTTTCCCCATGGTTCAAATTAATGGAACGCAAAATAATGATAACTGGAACAAAATTCGAATTTTCATCCAATTCAGGAGTTTTAATTTCAGCAAAAGAAGGGAACTAAAAAACCGTAGAATTTTGGTGAAGCCTGTTATCTTGCATAAAATTTATTGCTCAATCAAATCAAGAATACCATGAATTGGATAACGGTAAAAGAATATCAAGACATCACATATAAAAAAAGCGGGGGAGTGGCAAGGATTGCCTTCAATCGTCCTGAAGTCAGAAATGCTTTTCGACCCAGAACGACCAGCGAACTTTATGAGGCATTTTTGGATGCAAGGGAGGATACTTCCATTGGGGTGGTTTTGTTATCGGCAGAAGGACCTTCTCCGAAAGATGGTGTCTATTCTTTTTGTTCAGGTGGAGATCAAAAAGCCCGTGGACATCAGGGATATGTAGGAGATGATGGAATGCATCGCTTGAATATTCTGGAAGTACAGAGGTTGATCCGCTTTATGCCCAAAGTCGTCATTGCGGTGGTGCCAGGATGGGCAGTCGGTGGGGGACACAGTCTCCATGTTGTCTGCGATTTGACCTTGGCAAGCAAGGAACATGCGATTTTCAAGCAGACGGATGCAGACGTGACCAGTTTTGACGGAGGATATGGATCTGCTTATCTGGCCAAAATGATCGGGCAAAAAAGAGCAAGGGAAATCTTCTTTTTAGGCAGGAATTATTCCGCTCAGGAGGCTTTTGAAATGGGTATGGTCAATGCCGTAATTCCCCATGCAGAATTGGAAGAAACTGCCTATCAATGGGCCACAGAAATTCTGGAGAAATCTCCGACTTCCATCAGGATGCTAAAGTTTGCCTTTAACCTGACGGATGACGGAATGGTGGGGCAGCAGATATTTGCAGGAGAAGCCACGCGTTTGGCCTATATGACCGAAGAAGCGAAAGAGGGAAGAGATGCTTTTCTGGAGAAAAGAAAACCTGATTTCAAGGATGTCAAGTGGATTCCTTAATGATTTTTTGGGTTTTGGAGGAATCTCTTCAAAACCCAATTTTTCCCAATCCTTAACTTTCCCAGGTTTGGGAACAAGCTTAAGCTTGTTGTCTTAATGGATTTCCAAAGACTGGATTTTTCCTTTTAGGATAAAACTTCTCAGACATATTTATTTTGGATACAATGTTCTGTATAAGTGGATTTTAGTAAATTCGGTGAAACCTAGAACCATATTTATATAAACAGGTTTTTTATCATTCTACTTGTGATTATTTTTGAATAGTGTCATTTTGGGTGTAATGATTTCATCAGTGCTTGGGGTGAAGCCCTCGGGATTCTGTCCTTTGGCGGAAGAAGAATCATTAAGGCAGTTGAATTGAGTTTTGGATTGCTTGGCCCTTTTGCAGTGGATTAAATGATATTGTTGCGATTCCTTGGTTGGGATTGACGATACCCTTTGGAAGGAAAAAAATTGCATGGTTGCAAACTAAAAAATTATACATGAAACATCTGGAAACCGAATATACCACTCATGACGGGATCAAACTTTATCTTCAAGCGTGGTTGCCAGAAGTTCCCAAGGCAGCAGTATTGATTGTTCATGGCTTGGGGGAGCATAGTGGTAGGTACATGCATTTTGCCGAAAAATTGGCGTCCCGTCATATTTCGGTTTTCACTTTTGATGGAAGGGGCCACGGGAAATCCTCTTTGCCATCTCCAACAGCCTATTTTGAAAACTATGAGGATTACCTAAAGGATATTGATGCTCTTTTTGGGAAGGTCAAGGGTTTTGCGGGAAGTATTCCATCTTTTATATTCGGCCACAGCATGGGCGGGGGCTTGGTGACGAGCTACGTGGTCAACTATCAGCCAGATGCGAGAGGTATTGTATTGAGTGCCGCAGCTTTGATGCCTGCGGAAAATGTGTCCAAGATTTTAATCGCGGCCTCTGCTTGGATCAGCAAGCTTGCCCCCAAATTAAAGGTATTGAAATTGGACAGTAAAATGGTTTCAAGAGACCAAGAGGAAGTCAGGAAATACGATGAAGATCCGCTGGTCTACCATCAGGCTGTTGCTGCAAGAACAGCGTACGAAATTTTGAGGATGATGGGGCAGGTGGAAGAAAAGATGCCTTCATTTACCTTGCCAATACTCATCCTGCATGGTACCGATGACAAGTTGATCAACCCAAAAGGAAGTGATCTTTTGTATGGAAAAATTTCTTCCCGAGACAAGAACCTCATCAAATATCCTGGTCTCTACCATGAACTGCTCAATGAATTTGAAAAGGAGCAGATCATGGATGAGATCTTGATTTGGATCGAAAAAAGGTTGAATTAAGGGTTGGTCTTTAATACCAAAAGGGGGACATGGGTGTGGTAGACCATTTCCACGGTTTGGCTCTTGTTGAAGAGGTATTCAAAGAATGACTTGTTTTTGTAGAACATGACCAAGAGTGTGCCTTTGTTTTTTTTCAAATATTTGTCAATGCCTGTGGTCACTTCCTCGGCCGTTTTGACTATAAAAGAGATGGATTGCTTCGGATAGTTTTCCTTCAAATAGGACTCCAATCCCTTGAGTGTGATGTCTTTTTCGAAAGCATGGGTTTTTTCCACATGGAGAAACTCATAGGGAACCTTGAATGGTGCCGTGAGCATCATCAATTTTTTGTAATTCAGTTCCTCTTCCTTCGCCAATTCGACGGAAACACTGATTTTGTTTATCTTTTTCCAAGTGGCATTGCTAGGTACCGCCAATACGGGGACTTTACTTTCTTTGATGACATTTCCGGTATTGGAACCCATCAATGCTTTTTTCATGCCACTCGCGCCTTGGGTACCCATCACGATGAGGTCATAGCCTTCTCTAAATGCCGTGGCCGTGATGACAGTGGAAATGGCTCCTTGCAGGATTTTATAATCCACTTTCAGTCCTTCTTTTTCTCCCTCCTTCACTTCTTCTTTCATCGCTTTTTTTGCATCCTTTTCTATTTGGTCGACGATTTCGGCAGCTTGCGCCGCAAAATCATAAATCGCATAAAAAGTAAACAATAAGGTAATGGAAGCGCCATGCATAAGGGCTATTTTTTTGGCAAATTCCAAAGCATTATTGGCATTGTCGGAAAAATCAGTGGGAACAAGGATTTTCATGGTTTCGGGATTTTTGTTCTACTAATTTACGAATATTAAATTAAACTAAAAGGTGATTAAAATCATCACTTTTAAATAAAATGTTTATTTCTTTATCCCTTTCAATCGGATGATATGTCCATCTCCCAGATGCCCTTCTCCTTCCCGAAGCGTGAGAATTCCATCAAATTCCTCAATCCACTTGACCCCAGGAAAAACACCTTTCAACTCATTCATGGCATAGAGCATTTCTATGTCTTTGGGGCCACCCGATGGGTAATTCAACTGATCCTTACCAAATCCCTCAATGACCAAAGTGCCCCCGGGTTTGAGCGCCTTCAGCAATTTTTGGTAGATGGAGACAGACAGGGGAGGTGGTAAATGAAAATAAATCAAGGCCAACATGTCAAACTCGTTCGGTGTGGTCGGGAAGTCATTGGCATCGCAGATCTGAAAATCTATCTGGAGTCCTAAGGATTCTGCCCGCTGGACCGCACGGGTTTTTCCGATTGCACTCTGATCAAATGCAGTGACCTTCCAGCCTTTGGATGCGGCGTAGATTGCGTTTCGGCCTTCACCCTCGCCGGGGAGCATTATTTTACCAGGTAAGGTTTCTTCTAGCTTTTCTTTGAAATACAAATTGGGTGCATCACCATATAAATTTGGTTGGTTTTTAAATTTTTCATTCCAGAAATTTTCCATGCATTTTGTTTTTTATGCCGCTAATTTCGGGACTAGGAGGGACGAATTGCGTAACATTGGATACAGACGCTCATTTTCACAAGTTGTGGTTTTATGGGGCTTGTAACAAACATCACAGATGTTGCCTGTCAAAAATGCTAATTTTGTTAAATAACTTGAATCAGTAATATGAAAAAAATCCCCATTTATTTACTCTTGTTTCTTGTATTTTTTTCCAATGCAGACGCCTTTCAATTTGAACAGTTGATCAAAGCAAAATCGTTGGAAAATGTGGAAATCAAACAATTCGAAGACGATGGATTGGCACATTTCAGCTATGCAGTCAGTGTGGATGGAGGAATGGTTTTGGTGGATCCGGGACGTGATCCTCAGCCGTATTATGATTACGCAGCGTCCAAAAACGCCAAAATTATCGGGGTGATCGAAACGCATCCCCATGCGGATTTTGTCAGTTCCCATTTGGAGATTTATCAAACCACAGGCGCTACGATTTATGTCAGCAAATTGGTCGGAGCCAATTACCCGCACCAAGCCTTTGATGAAGGGGACGAAATAGTGCTTTCACCGAACGTAAAATTGAGGGCTGTTTTCACTCCCGGGCATTCTCCGGACGGGATTTCCATTGTGGTGGAAGAGAATGGTGAAGATGTTGCTGTTTTTACGGGTGACACGCTTTTCATTGGTGACGTAGGCCGTCCCGACCTCAGAGAATCCGCAGGTAGCATCATGGCAAAAAGAGAAGAATTGGCCAAGATGATGTACAAAAGTACGCGCGAGAAACTCATGACACTGGATGATGAAGTGGCCGTCTTTCCAGCCCATGGGGCGGGCTCACTTTGTGGGAAATCCATGAGTCAAGAAAAAAGCAGCACCATCGGAGCCGAAAAGGCAACCAATTATGCTTTGCAAGAAATGACGGAAGCGGAATTTGTTTCCCTTCTTTTGGAGGACCAACCTTTTATTCCGAAATATTTCCCTTTCAATGTGGATGTCAATAAAATCGGAGCGGAACCCTTTGTGGCCTCGGTAGAAAAGGTCACTATACTGGAAAGGAATTACCAACCAGGACCTGGGAGCATCATTATCGATGGTCGACATGAAGAGGAATACAAAGCTACGCATCTGGAGGATGCTGTTAACATCATGGATGGCGCCAAGTTCGAAACCTGGTTGGGAAGTATTGTGGCGCCAGGAGACAGCTTCTATTTGATAGGCAAAGATGAAGTGCATCTTCAAGCACTCATCTCCAAAACCGCCAAAATCGGGTATGAAACCTTTATTCAGGGTGCATTTGTGTTTGATGCCAAGGATGGTATACAATCCGATACTTTCGATCAAGACCTCTTTGATCAAAACAAAGATGCTTTTACAATCATTGATATCAGAAACGCAGGAGAGGTGGCCGAGGGTAAGGTGTTTGAAAATGCCATCAATATCCCCCTTCCAGAGCTGATGGAACGTGCCGGGGAAATTCCAACTGGAAAGCCAGTGGTGATCCACTGTGGTACCGGATATCGCTCCGCGGCGGGTAGCAGTATTGTGAAGAATGCCCTTAAGACCACAAAAGTACTCGATATGAGTGGTGCAATTTTGGAATACAAGAAATAAGAATTGATAAAACCCCCTGTTTTATAGGCAAAATGGAGAATCAAGAGGTTGTCCTAATTGCTTTTGGAACAGCACAATAGAGATAAAATGATCCATATTGCGGATTTGGGGGGCTTTGTTGACAAAAGCTGGATCCCAATGATGTACAAAATAAAGGAGCGAAAAAAATGAAATCAACTATAAATAACTGGCGTCTGGTGATCATCTTCTGTTTGACACTCGGTCTGGCACCTTTTTTTCCTGAGCCACACATCTGGGGGAAAATCAAATGGATCGCCGGAGGGGGCGTTGGAATGCAGCTGTTGGATTGGTTCGACTTCGTCTATCATGGTCTTCCATGGGTACTTTTGCTCAGGTTGGTCGTGCTGAAGGTGAATACAAAATTTATTGTCAAAAAGGAAGTGGCGTAAAAAAAAACAATGATTGTGATAAAGGTTACGGTTTAGAGATGTTCCGGGGCGTAATTTTGTATTGATAAAACCATAAAAAACTATGTTTGATTTCTTTAGATCAAAACCAAAAAACTATATAGACTTGAAGTCAGAAGATTTCAACAAAGGTCTAACTGCAAAAGATGCCGTGCTTATTGATGTAAGGTCGGCGGGAGAATTCAATTCTGGGAAAATAAAAGGAGCCAGGAATATTGACATCATGGGTCCAGGATTTTTGGCTCAGATCCAGAATCTTCCAAAGGACAAGTCCTATTACCTTTACTGTCGCAGTGGCAACAGAAGTGGCCAAGCGGCTGATGTAATGGGGAAAAATGGATTTGAAAAAGTATATAATCTTGCCGGTGGAGTAATGGACTGGCCATTCGAATTGGTGTAAGAATAAATGTAGGTTTGGGAAATTGGAAAAAGCATGGCCAGGTAGGTCATGCTTTTTTTGTGCTCTTAGGAATTGTTTTGTTTTTTTGGTAGAAGGAAACCTGCTCAATAAAAAATAAACAGCACTATTTGGGCAATTGCCGGCTCGGTGAAGGTAGATTAGTTTCTTTTGCTCATTTTGTTCAAGGCAATTCCTTTTTGCATCTTCGATTTGAAATGATTGATATCTTCGGTGGCTTTGGCGGCATGTTTGGTTTTTCTTCCCTGAACCCTTTCGCGCCACATCCTGAAGGAACTTGGTTTCATCTCCCTTCTCATGATGGTGATCACTTCTTTTTCGACAAGATTAAATTGCCTTTCGATGGCATCAAAAGCCGTACGGTCTTCCCAAGCCATTTCGATGACCCTATCAATATCCTGATCGGTCAGTTCTGAAATATTTCCCATATTTTCAAAACCATGGACAGTCACAATTGTTTAGGCATCACATGGAGAAGGTAAACGTCGTTTGGTTAAAAAGGGATTTGAGAATCAGGGACCATGAAGCATTGCACAGCGCCATTTCAGATGGACTGCCCTTGATTTTGGTCTACCTGTTCGAGCCTAGCCTTGTCGCAGCCAAACAGAGCGATGAGCGCCATTGGCGGTTCGTCCACCAAAGTTTGGTTGACCTCAATGCTCAGCTTTCCCCATTTGATGGCAGGGTTCATTATTATCAGATGGAAGTTGAAGATTTTTTTTCTGCATTGACCCACCATTTTGAAATCAAGCAGGTTTTTTCCCACCAAGAAACGGGTATCGCTGTGACCTTCGAAAGAGACAAGCGCATGAAAAGGTTTTTTAGGGATAGGAATATCCTTTGGAACGAATACAGTCAGCAGGGAGTGAAAAGAGGACGAAAAAACAGGTCGAATTGGAGCAAGGATTGGGAGAAAATGATGTCTTCAAAAAGCTTTGATCCAGACCTTACCAAAGGAAGGTTTTACACGCTTTCGAAATTATTTGAGGCTGAACTCAAAACCCTTCCAATTCCCGAAAACTGGAAGAGCCTCAATCCCCAGATGCAAAAGGGTGGAGAAAGCACTGCTTGGAAGTATTTCAATTCCTTTTTGTCCGAAAGGGCCAAAAATTACAACAAGCACATCAGCAAACCCGAATTGAGCAGAAAAGGCTGCAGCCGTCTTTCACCCTATCTGGCATGGGGGAATTTGTCCATCAGGCAAGTCTTTCAGGCAGCAGAAAAGCGAAAGAAAGAGGGTTTTCAGATAAAGAATTTGACCAATTTCCAATCCAGGCTACGCTGGCATTGCCATTTCATCCAAAAATTCGAAATGGAATGTCGGATGGAATTTGAAAACGTGAACAGGGGATTTGATGGACTTCGGGAAGAAAAGAAATTATTGGGAATCGAAGCTTGGAAGGAGGGGAGAACAGGCTTTCCCCTTGTGGATGCCTGCATGCGTTGCCTGATCGAGACAGGGTATCTGAATTTCAGGATGCGGGCCATGCTGGTTTCTTTCCTGACCCATCACTTATGGCAGGATTGGAGGGTGGGGAAAGACCATTTGGCAAGAATGTTTCTGGATTTTGAGCCCGGTATCCATTATCCCCAGTTGCAGATGCAGGCTGGCGTCACAGGGATCAATACGGTGCGGATATACAATCCAGTCAAACAATCCCAAGACCATGATCCCGATGGTGTATTTATTAGGAAATGGGTTCCGGAATTGGGTAAAATTCCCCTTGCCTTTCTGCATGAACCTTGGAAGATTACAGCCATAGAACAGCAGATGATGGGGTTTGTTTTGGGGGAGGACTATCCCTATCCCATCGTGGATCTGGAATCAGCGGGGAAATATGCCCGGGAGCATATCTGGAAAGCGCAAAAAACCGAAGAAGTGATAAATGATGCCTTCAGGATTCTGAACACCCACACAGTGCCCAACCGCTGGCCATAAGGCTCTTCGGCAACTGCGCTGTGTTTCGTCCAGCCTTTATTGGTTTTGGGTTTTTTTGAAGGAAGGAATCTTTTCTTTTTTTGTTTGGGGAAAAACCCATTTCAAACGAATAGTCTGATCATTAATCCCGTTTTATGCATTATCAATGTTGTCCCGGTCTGAAGTTTCCTGATAATCAGTCGGTTGTTTACTATTTTTTTTACTTCAGCAAATTGGGCTATTCATTATTATCCAAATAATCTGATTTTCCTGTAGTTACAGTCCCGCTAGGAAGCCTAATGCATATTTCTGGTTGAATCCGCCCAGCTCCGATTTTGGAAACAACAGAAATTTTTGTAGTAAGAAAATGTGTAGTCCTTTTGGGGATGATGTGGAAGCAATTTAACCCGTTTTATGCATAGCGAACTCAATTCGATAGTAAAATTAACTGATGTTCAAATATTTGTTGATTTTTTTGACATCACCCTATTGGAGTAATGAATTAGTCTCATTATATTCTGATTTTCTTGCAGTTTCGATCTCATATGGAAACCTGATGCATATTTCGGGTTTAAGAAGAGAAATTGGAGAGGAGATTAATTTTGAAAAAGTATTGTTTACCCAAAAGGGCAAAAAAAAAGCAGCTCATTGAGCTGCTTTTGTTGGCCGACCAGGGCTCGAACCTGGACTCTTCTGGACCAAAACCAGACGTGTTGCCAGTTACACCATCGGCCAATTCAAACATAAATAAATTGCTTTTCTTTATGGTGACACAAATGTAGGGCGACTTTTTTTTTGATGCAAGTCCGACCCAAAAGAATTTTATGGTTTGTTAGCTAATTGACTAAATTTCAAGCAATAAAATTTTCATGGATTTTAAAGGGCTTCCTACTTTTTCTCCTAATGTCCCTGGATCATGTACAGAATGGCAATAAAATGAAGGATGGTGCCCGCCAAAACGAATAGATGCCAAATGGTGTGTGCGAATCGCATGGTGGTTCTGGTATAAAAGATGGTGCCCAACGTATAGCTAATTCCACCTGCGGCGATCAATGAAAGAGAGGGGATGCTGAGGTTTTCGAGTAAAGGTTTGGCAATGAAAAGTGCCATCCAGCCCATGCCTAAATACAAGATCAAAGAGGCTTTTTGGAAGCGGTGGGTGTAGAAAATCTTGAAGATGACACCCAAAAGTGCCAGTGTCCAGACAATCCCGAAAAATAACCAACCAGTTTGCCCCTGAATCCCGCTCAATAGAAATGGGGTATAGGTGCCTGCAATCAGAAAATATATCCCGATATGGTCAAAGGTCCTGAGCCATGTTTTGATGGGTCCTTCAGGAGTGGCATGGTAAAGTGTGGAAAAGGTATAGAGAAGCAATATGGAGCCCCCAAAAAGACTGCAGCTGATGATGTCGATCGCCGATCCATCCAAAACCGAAAAAGTCACCAGAAGTGAAATGGCAATGATGCTGAACAAGATCCCAAATCCATGGGTGATGCTGTTGGCAAATTCTTCCTGTTGGCTTTGCTTTCTGATCATTTTATAGGGGTTTGGGTAAATATACCAAAATCAGCAAGAATAAATATATAGCCAAATGAGGCTTTGAAATCGATTGTTTGGCAATATATAGGGCCTAAATATTTGATTGTTTTGTATTTGCAGAAAAAATATGGAATTTTGCTTGAGATAATCAACTTCAAAATCCTTTTTTTAACAAAACTTATTTTATCATGTCAGCAAAAAATTTAGAGAAAACAGTGGTTTCTACTTTGGAGAAACTTGAGAAATTGAAAATCGATGGAAAACTTCATGCGGAATTGTCTTGGTGCTGGAATAGCTACAAACATGACAACAATCCTAAGGGGGTAATCGAGAAAAGTGGAGAGGCGCTCGAACTTTTGAAGGCTAAAAGAAATGAAAACAATAAGGCTGTTTCGAAAAAACTGATAGAAGACCTCGAGAAAATTGCAGCGCTTTAAATGGAGTAGTAAACAAAAAAAGGCTTTCCCGATTAAGGAAAGCCTTTTTTTGTTTCATTGTAGGCCGTATTACTCAGCTACTACAACGAATTTTACGTTTTGTTTCACTTCTCTGTGAAGATCAACCTCAGCTTCAAATTCACCGGCACCTTGAACAGGAGTGTTGATAGAAATTTTCTTTCTGTCAATCATGATCCCTTGTGCTGCCAATGCATCTGAAATTTGAAGCGTAGTCACTTTTCCGAAAAGTTTTCCGGACTCACCGATTTTCGCTTTGATTTCCAAAGTGATCTCAGCAAGTTGTGCAGAAATAGTTTCTGCTTCAGTTTTGATTTTTTCTGCTTTGTGAGCAGCCTGCTTGATGTTTTCAGCAAGAATCCTTCTATTGGAATCTGTAGCCAATACAGCGAAGCCTTGTGGGATAAGGTAATTTCTACCGTATCCTGCCTTTACAGGCACAAGGTCATTCTTATAGCCAAGTCCTTTTATGTCTGTCTTTAAAATAACTTCCATTGTTGTAAAATTTATTAATGTTTGGGATAGAACAGCTGGTATTATTTCAAACCATCAGCCACGTAAGGCAATAGTGCCAAGTGTCTTGCCTTTTTAATGGCATTTGCCACTTTTCTCTGGAACTTTGCAGAGTTTCCGCTTAATCTTCTAGGAAGAATTTTACCTTGCTCATTTACAAACTTCAATAAGAAGTTAGGATCTTTGTAGTCAATATACTTAATGCCGTGTTTTTTGAAACGACAGTATTTTTTTCTGTTTTCTACTCTGTTGATCGGTTCGTTCTTAAGTGTCATTTTGCTTGCTCCTCCTTGGCTTCAGTTTTTTTGTTAAATTCACCTTTTCTTCTTCTATCTGCATAGAGTAAAGAATGTTTGTCCAAGACAGTAGTCAAGAAGCGAAGTACTTTTTCGTCTCTTCTGAGTTCAAGTTCAAACTTTTTGATTAACGTAGGCTGACTTTTGAACTCAACCAATACGTAAAATCCAGTGCTTTTTTTCTGAATTGGGTAAGCCATCTTCTTAAGACCCCAACTTTCAACATTGATGACATCTGCCCCCTCTACTTTTAACAAGTTTATAAACTTGTCTACGGTATCCTTTGTCTGAATCTCAGACAAAACGGGAGTTAGTATGAATACCGTTTCATAATTTTTTTGGAACATTTTTTAATCGTTTAATGATGTATTATTTAAACAGACCGCAAATTTAGACTAATATTTTGTTTTGTCCAAATCCACATCCATAAATGATGGGAATCATTTGGCTTATTTCACCTCAAAATTCTTGGTCCCGATTTCGTAACCATCTGCATATATCCGCACGACATATTTTCCGGGGGTATAATTAGAGCCCCTTTCGTAGAAATAAGTCAATTCTTGCTTGCTGTTGTCAAAAAGAATGTCTTTGTGAACGGTATAGAATTCTTCCCTTCCATCAATGGCAAAGGTTCCGGAACCTCTGGCCACATCAAAAATCGGTTGGTTGTTGGGCGCAATGATCTGGACGTAGATGTCACGTGTTCCAAACTCGGCCACTTTATTGTCTGCCAGGTTAAAACTTACTTTCAGCTTTTCGATCTGTCTGTTCTTGAATCCATCTTCCCGCTCTTTTCCACGGGAATTCACCGCAGCAACCAAAATGTTTTCAGCCTTCAACCTTGCCGCGATGTTTACTTTATCTTGAAGCTCCTGTTGTTTGATGTTGAGCTTGACCACTTGCTCTTCAATCACCGCTTGGGTGGATTTGAGTGTCTCATTTTCCGAAAACAACTGCTCGTTTACCTCCCTTAGCCGTAGGATTTCCTCGTCTTTTTCCTTAAAAACCTGGGTGAAGCTGTTGATTTTTTTGTTCAGGGCCGCTATTTCTCCTGCAGATCTTTTGGCATTGGAATTACGTTCCATGACAAGTTGTTCCCTTATTTCCTCGAGAGAGGCGATATCCCCACCCAATTTTTCGATCTCCTGAATCCTGAGATCCAACTGAAAAGTCACTGAATCCAGTCTTTTGTTCAGCTCATTGTTGTCCACTGATAGGATCAGTATTTCTTCTGTTTTTCGGTTCTTGTCCAGATTGTCAGTATATAATTTTACACCACTGAGGATGATTAGTATGATCAATACGATGATCAGGATATTTTTCCCCTTATCACCTCTTTTTGGTTTTTCATATTCGTAATTGCTGTCCATGGCCATATTATTGTATTTTTATCAAAAATAATGAATTTTATGCTTATATCCTTAGAGGAACTTTATTGGTCTACCCGGTATCTCAATAAAGAGACTGGATGGGACCTCGGCAGCATCTCCACGCCGCTTAAGCAATATTTGGACCAAATTCTTAATTTTCAATTGTCTATTCTGGTCCCTGGAGCCGGAAATGGACATGAAGCTTCCTATGCTTTTCAAATCGGGTTCGAAAACCTCCATATTCTCGATATTTCTCCGGTTCCTCTTGGTGAATTTTTGCTAGCCAATCCGGATTTCCCTAAAAGCCAATGCCACCACGAAAATTTCTTTGCTCATGATGGCCAATATGACTTGATTTTGGAACAAACCTTCTTCTGTGCGCTTCCTCCCGAAATGAGATCCCAGTATGCGGCAAAAATGCACGCGCTCCTAAAACCCGGGGGTAAATTGGTTGGCGTTTTGTTCAATCGGGATTTTCAGCTCCAAGGCCCACCCTTTGGTGGCTCAGAATCGGAATACCTCGGGTATTTCCAGGGCTTATTTCATGTTTTGAAAATGGAAGCCTGCAAGAATTCCATTCCTGCCCGTCAGGGGTCCGAATTTTTCTTCGTTTTGCAAAAACCTCAATAGTGAAGAACATAATGGTTTTTTGCAATTCCCTTTTTAAAAATCAAGATGCCGCATTCATAAAAATCCATGCTGATACTGATATTTGGATGGCTCTTGATCTCTTCCCAAGCTTTATTCATTTCTCTTGACCAATGAATATCGGCTATCGCCACGATACTTGTTGCCCCCAAGTAGGGCAAAATCAACTCGAAATAGGCCTTCGTCCCCTTGTAGGTATGTGTAGCATCGATCAGCACAAAATCAACTTGCCCGTTATCACTTAATATTGAAGGCAAGGTGTCTTGGATTTGTCCCAAGACATAGTGGATGTTTTTTGGAGGATTGTTTTCCTGTGCTTTTTGAAACAAAGCTTCAGCTCCTTCAAAAGAATATAAATTCCCTTTTACTTCCCTAGCCAGATAACGGGCATTGATGCCTACACAAGTCCCCAATTCCAATACTTTTTCAGCGGGAGTGATGCCACAAAAGTATTGGTAAAGCTGGGAGAATTTCCTCGTACTCGTACTGAACTTGGTGATATCGGAGGCAATTCTTGTGTTGGTTTTTAGTTTTTTGGATCCTGCACCAAAATCCTCTATTTCCAATACTTGGTCATCTTTCAAAAGTAAATGTCTGAACTCTTCAAGATCCAGGTCTTTGTCGACCGCATTCTTCGAATAATTCAAAAGACCGTTGTAAATCTCAAACGCCAATGGGGATTGAATCGAATGCCTTTCTTCATTGACAAGCCAATGCTTCAGAAATGCTTTGACGGCGTAAAAGCTAAGGCCCAAATCAATTGTTAAAAATAGGAGAGATCAAATGGAATTCTGGAATGGCAACTTCAATGATCTTTCCATCCAACACTTTCTCCATGTAATATAAACCTTTCATTTTGCCTAATCCTGATTTTAGATTGCAGCCCGACACATAATGATGGGAATCTCCAGGTTCCAAGATGGGTTGCTGACCGATGACACCATCTCCTTCAACGATCTTGGGGATATCTCCAGCATCTGAAATCTCCCATTTTCTCCGCAACAACTGGATGGTGTAAGGGCTTTTGTTCTCAATACTCACTTTATAGGTAAAGACAAAATGGTGCTGATGGGGACTGGAAAATTCGGCTTGGTAGGTAACCTCCACAGTGACGACGATTCCCTCAGTAATGGCAGTGATCATAATATCTTTATTTTAAAGAATTAAAAGTACGCAAAATCTAATAAATTTAAGGATTGTTTACGAATTTCAAATGATATGGATGTTAAAATTGAACCAAGTTGGAAAAATATAATGGAGGCTGAATTTTCCAAGCCCTATTTTATTGAGCTGGTGGATTTCATAAAAAATGAGTACAAAAATCAAGAAATCTTTCCGAAAGGGAATGATATTTTCAATGCTTTCTGGCACTGTCCCTTCGAAAAAGTGAAGGTCGTAATTCTGGGCCAAGATCCTTACCATGGCCTCGATCAAGCACATGGGCTGTCATTTTCGGTACAAGAGGGTATTCCTTTCCCTCCAAGTCTGTTGAATATTTTTAAGGAAATAAAACGGGATTTGGGGACTTCCATTCCCGCACATGGAAACCTCACCAAATGGGCGGATCAAGGTGTTCTGTTGCTCAACGCAACTTTGACGGTAAAGGCCAATCAGGCAGGGTCCCATCAGAATAAAGGCTGGGAGAAATTCACAGATGCGGTGATCGGACGCATTGCAGCACATCATCAACATACCGTTTTCATGCTCTGGGGTGCGTATGCACAAAAGAAGGGGGCATTGATTTCCTCCGAAAAACATCTGAAACTGGAGGCACCACATCCTAGTCCATTATCAGCATATAGGGGCTTTTTGGGGAGTGGTCATTTCTCCAAAGCCAATGCATATTTAAGAGAAAAAGGACTAGAGGAAATTAAGTGGTGACTTTTTTCATTGCCCATTTTTACTCATTTTGTGCAAGATCAATTCAATTCCATCCTGAATTTGCCTTAAAATCAAGTCTTTGTTTGCTGTATCTGACTTCAGCATCTTGGGGCCAGACCTTATTCTCCAAATAGACTGATTTTCTTTTATTTCCAACCCCTTTCAGGAAACCCAATGCATAATTCGGTTTTGATGGAGAAGTGAAACTTGCAGATGTCCAAAAAAATATTTGGACATCATTAAATAAATCAAAGCCAAAGTCGATTTCAATATCTGACAGAAAATAACGTTTCAATCTGTAAACCAATTCAATTTTTAATATGGAAAGCGAGGATCAAATTTTATTGAAAGACTATTCAAATGAGGAAAAGGCAGCTTATTTTGGCGCATTGGCCGTAGTTGCCTCTGTCGATGGACATGCTTCCCCGGAAGAACTTGAATTTTTGAGGATAATGGGTGAAGCAGCAGAACTCCCGGAAAAGGCTCAAAACGAGATCGTCCAAATAGCAAACAAACCGGACATGATCAGTTTGCAAAAATGTCTGGAAGTCTTGAAGAAAAGCGAACTTCGGTTCTCCTTTGTGACGGACATCATCAGTTTTGCAAAGTCAGATGGAAAATATACGGAGGAGGAGACCGAAAAAATCAAGGGGATTGCTGACTTTTTGAATATCAACAGAGAGCAATTCAGCATCTTGGATACGTTTGTGGATAAAGCCAACGCTGCGCAGCAGCATGGTGAGGATCCAACTTCACAGTCTTTCTTCAGTAAATCCGGGATGGACGATTTGTTTCAAAAAGTGGGGATTTCACCTAAGATGGCGAAAGGAATGTTAGGTGTAGCTGCTCCATTGGTTATTGCAGGGATGCTCAGTGGTGGGCGAAAGCGCAAGGGCTCGTCTGGCGGGATGGGGGGTGGGTTGATCGGTGGTCTTCTGGCTGGGGCTTTGAGTCGAGGATTGATGGGAGGAGGAAGTGGCATGAGTACAAGTGGTGGGGGGCTTGGCTCCATACTTTCCACACTTGGTGGTCTCAGCGGAAAAAGCGGCTATACCGGTATGGGTTCTGGTGGGCTTGGGTCGATTTTAGGCAATATTCTTGGTGGCAATAAAAAATAAGGGGGAGTTCTTTTTGCTTTACTCCAGCCTGAATTTGGAATATTTAGAATTTGATTGGTTTAAACCCGGAAGGTTTTGGGTTTTGAGACAAAGAATTACAAAAAAAACACCCTTGGAAGTAACCAAGGGTGTTTTTTTTGACAAAGATTTCAATAGACGTTAATTTATAGCGTTAAAAAACCTGCTCCATCGGATTTTGTTAAACATAGATTCATGTTTGTCCAAGGACAACCAGAGGAACCACGCTTTGCCTACGATATGGTCTTCGGGGACAAATCCCCAATACCTAGAATCGAGTGAGTCATGTCTATTGTCACCCATCATGAAATAATAATCCTGTCGGAAGGTGTAAGTATCCACTTTTTGGCCATCGATGAGGATTTCATTGTCCTGTATGGTGACGGATTCATGCCCCTCGTATTTTTCGATGGTAAATGCATATTTGGCAATATTGTCTTTCGTCAATTCGATTGTCCATCCTTTGGCAGGAATTTCCAAAGGACCATAGAAGTCCTTGTTCCATCCAAAATATGCGCCATCAGGAAAAACCCTCGGGTCTCCATAATCTTCCAAATCCAACCTTTTTGTGATGGAAGATACGGCGGGTGAGCTTTTCAATCTGGATACCATTTCCTCAGTGGCAAAGACCATGTATCCTGAATTATTGGCAAAGGGATAAAAACTATCCTGATTGATACCGTACTCCTTAAAAAAATCAATGGTCAATGTCCTATTGGAAAGTACGTCGTAAGAAAACTGCATTTCCTCTGGATTGGCTCCAATTTCCCCGTTGATGTACAACTGTGATTTTCTGATTTCGATGATGTCTCCAGGAATGGCCACCGCTCTCTTGATATAATTGGTCTTCAGGTCTACGGGAAATTCAAATTCCGCAGGCCAGTTGAAAACCACCACATCGTCTCTTTTTACCGAGGTAAATCCAGGAAGTCTGTAGTAAGGCAATTTGATCAATTCAGAATAGGATTTCAAATCTGTTCCCCAAATTTTCTGATGGGTCAGTGGGACTTGGAGAATGGTCCTAGGGACACGTGTCCCATAATGCATTTTACTTACAAAAAGGAAATCCCCTACCAAAAGGGATTTTTCCATGGAAGCCGTGGGAATGGTAAAAGGCTCAAGCAAGAGCCATCTGATCAAACTGGCAGCGACTACTGCAAAAATCAAGGCATCTACCCATTCACGGGAAGCCGATTTTTTCTTTTTTTCTTTTGTCATTTTCTTCAAAAATTTCGGAAAGATAGGAAATCATCCATTGTAAGTACTCCTTTTTTGTCTTTAATCCACTCTGCCACCAAAACTGCCCCTAGGGCAAATCCTTTTCGGCTATGGGCGGTATGGGTGATTTCGATATCATCGATTTCAGATTGATAGCGGATGATGTGGGTTCCAGGAGCTGGATCAATCCTTTTGGAAGTGATCGGCAAGGCATCCTTCGGCATTGGTTTTTCCTCAGTCAATTCCCATTGGCTCAGTCTGTCGATGTTCTTGACGATATCCTCTGCAAGTGTGATCGCAGTGCCACTTGGAGCATCTTTTTTCTCAGTATGGTGGATTTCCTCAATGCTTACTTTGTAGTCCGACTGTTCATCCATTAACTGCGCCAAGTATTGATTGACCTTGAAAAACACATTGACACCAATACTGAAGTTGGAGGCATAAAAAAATGTCCCTTCCTTGTCAGCTGTCAACTTTTCAATTTCCGGTTTCTTTTCCATCCAACCTGTTGTGCCTGAAACAACAGGGATTCCCCGTTCCAAGCCCCAGCGAATATTGGAAATGGCAGCTTCCGGTTGACTGAACTCAATGATTACATCTACGTTTTGCGGTTGGATCTGTTCCAGTTCTGCCCGGTTGTCGATGTTAATTTTTCCTATAATTTGGTGACCACGGGACACACCAATTTCTTCTATGATCTTGCCCATTTTCCCATACCCCAGCAACAATATTTTCATATTCTAAAATTTTAATTTTAATGACATTCCAAATGTATTTCCCCCAGCCGAATGGGATTCAAAAGAAGGTTCCAGTTTCAATGTCAGGTCATCACTGATGTCAAATCCAGATAAATGGGCATCTACTTGGGCATCAATGATATTGAGTGCGTAAATAACGCCAAAGAAAACAAAGACCAGGTCCCTGTTTTTCCGCCAATAGTTGACATTTCTCACCAATGCATCCCTGTTTAGATTTGGGAATGCAGGGTTTGGTTCCTGCCGGTCCAAGGCAAACAAAGCCTTTCTGAACACTTTGTATCGCCTGTTGTTGAACTCCGCAAAATAAGCATTGGTGATGATCCCTCCATAAATGATGGGGACTTTCCATACCTTTTCATTATAAACCTGCCCCGCTCCCGGTAATACTGCCGATAGGATGGTGGCCGTTTTTGGGTCTTTGATACTCCTATCCCGCAATATTATGGGGTCTTCTTCAGCGGCTTCCTGTGCAAAGGAGCTGTGGCAAAAAAAAATTCCCATAAACAACAGGAAAGCAAGGAGGAGAGAGCTCATCTTTGATTTGGGATTGTCAAATGGGAATGGGGTGGAATTGAAGGATTTCACTTCTTAGATAATTTCAAGAATTTCCAAAATTCTATTTAGATCTTCGGTGGACCGAAATGGGATTTTGATTTCACCTTTGTTTTTGGCATCGGATTTCAATTGGACCTTAGATCCGAAATGACTGGCCAAACGGTGTTGGATTTTCCCGATTTCATATTTCCTTACAGGGTCTATAGCAGGTTCCTTCTCTTTCGGCTTTTCGTTCGGTCCTTCATTGAGGTTTTTGACAAGTGCTTCCACTTTTCTCACACTCAATTCCTCTTCAATCGTCCGTTTGTATAGTTCCAGCTGTTTGTCAATGTCTTCGATATTGATCAAGGCCCTCGCGTGGCCCATCGTTATTTTCTGGTCCCGTATTCCCGCCTGGATATCCGGTGGGAGTTTCAGCAAGCGAAGGTAGTTGTTGACAGTCGTCCTGTTTTTCCCAACACGTTCTCCCAATTCTTCCTGTTTCAGGTTGCATTCAGCCAACAAGCGCTGGTAGGAATGGGCAATTTCGAGTGCATTCAGGTTTTCACGTTGAATATTTTCGATAAGGGCCATTTCCAGCATTTGCTGATCGTTGGCAAGTCTGACATAAGCTGGAATTTTTTCCAATCCAGCCATTTTACAGGCTTGAAAACGGCGCTCTCCCGAGATCAACTGATATTCACCTTCACTCAGTCTTCTGACGGTAATGGGTTGGATAATGCCTTGTATTTTTATGGAGTCTGCAAGTTCCTGAAGGGAATCTTTGTCAAAATACATCCTAGGCTGATAGGGATTGACTTGAATATTTGACAAGTCAATCTCAAAAACCCCTGCCATGGGATTGCTGGGCAAAAGCTCCTGCGGTTTGTTTTTTAACGGAGAATCCTCCAACAAAGCTCCCAAGCCTCTTCCAAGCGCGCTCTTTCTTTGCATCGGTTTTTTGTCAGCCATACGAATCGATTTATTTAACTTTTTCTATACTGTTCTTGGCTGCGATTTCGCCGGCAAGATTGAGATAGGCAATAGCCCCTTTTCCATCTGCATCAAAGGCGATGGCTGGAAGTCCAAAACTTGGCGCTTCGCTCAACCTGACGTTCCGGGGAATGATCGTGTTGAATACCAAATTCTTGAAATGCATCCGGACTTCTTCCACAACTTGGTTGGAAAGTCTCAGTCGGACATCGTACATGGTCAATAAAATCCCTTCAATTTCCAAGTCTGGATTGAGACGCGTCTGAATGATTTTGATGGTATTGAGTAATTTCCCCAATCCTTCCAAGGCAAAATATTCACATTGAACTGGTATTATCACCGAGTTGGCAGCCGTCAAGGCATTGATCGTGATCAATCCCAATGAGGGTGAGCAATCAATGATGATGAAATCATAAAGGTCTTTTATTTTTGAGATGACCGCTTTCATCTTCTCCTCCCTGTTGTCCAAATTGATCATCTCGACTTCTGCACCCACCAAATCAATATGGGAAGGAACAAGGTCTAGGTGATCCATGGAGGTTTTGCGGATGATGGTGGAAATATCAATTCCATCCACCATGCATTCATATATGCTGACTTCTATTTCCTTTGGGTCGTGTCCAAGACCGGAGGTGGTATTGGCCTGAGGGTCGGCATCGATCACCAGCGTTTTGTATTCCAATACAGCCAAACTGGCTGCTAGGTTCATTGCTGTTGTCGTTTTTCCTACGCCTCCTTTTTGGTTGGCTATTGCAATTATTTTTCCCATTATTTCCAATCAAAGGGTAATAGTTTCTCCAATATTAATCAAAATCAACTCTTTTCCGGCCTGTAATGCCACTTTTTTTGCATTCTCAAGGTCGATTTCAATGTCAGGAAAGGTATTGTAATGCATCCCAATTATTTTGTCCGTGCCTACAAAATCAGCGGCTTTTATCGCATCTTCCATTCCCATCGTGTAATTGTCTCCAATCGGCAAAAAAGCAAAATCCAAATCGAATTCTTCTTTGATCAATTTCATGTCATAACTCAGGGCAGTATCTCCTGCAAAGTAAAAACAGCCCTTTTCGGATTTTATTACAAATCCTCCCGGATTTCCACCCGAAGTTCCATCGGGAAGTGTACTGCTGTGAATAGCATTCACATATTTTACTTTCCCAAAATCAAAAACCTTACTTCCTCCATGGTTCATGGAGTGATGGTTTTTGACGCCTTTTTCGGCAAACCAATTCACGATCTCAAAATTGGAAACCAATACTGCATCTGTAGAATTGACAAGAAATTCCACGTCTTCCACATGGTCATTGTGTCCATGGGAAACCAGAACGTAATCCGGCCTGATTTCATTGATATCAATATGGGACGCTTTTGGGTTAGAACGGAAAAAAGGGTCGAAAACTATTCTTTTATCCCCGATCTCCAACAAAAAAGAAGAATGTCCATAATAAGTGATTTTGATCATGGTCCTTTGGTATTCCTGATTTTGCTTATTGGCAAATATATCATTTATAATTTTAGCGTAAACAAAATGTTTTCCACAGTCCGTTGTGGATAGACTGAAAACCTCACCGTTCCAACGGGGTTTTTGCCTCGGAAATCCGCCTATAGCCTATAAAAAAAGGGACCCTTTTGAGGTCCCTTTGGCTGTTTATTTTTTCTTTTTGCTTGCTTCTGCCGACTTCATCGCATCTTCCAATTTTTGTTGGAAAGTGGATTTCTTTTTGTTGACATTTTTGATTTTGCTTTTTTCTACTTTCTCCCTGATTTTGGCATCGTCCACGAACAATTTTATCAATGCCTGCTGACCGAAAGTGACCATATTGGAGACAAAATAGTAGAAACTTAGTGCTGCCGGGAAAGAGTTCAGCACAAACATAAAGCCGATCGGCATAATGTAGCCAAGGTTTTTCATCGGTCCAGTGGCCGCAGTCAGCTGATTGTTGAATCGGGTGTAGGCGATCTGCGAAACTGTCATCAACAAGGTAAATAAACTCACATGCGATCCATAGAATGGGATGGTGAAAGGCAATCTGATGATGGAGTCATAGGTCGAAAGATCATGTGCCCAAAGGAAGGACTCCTGTCTCAATTCAATGGAATTGGGGAAGAAAAAGAACATCGCAAACAGGAAAGGCATTTGCAGAACCATTGGCAAACAGCCACTGATCGGACTTACCCCCAATTGACCAAAGAGTTTCATTTGCTCTTGTTGTTGCTTGGTGGGATCATCCTTGTATTTCTCCTTCAACTCATCGATTTCAGGTTTGATCACCCTCATTTTTGCCATGCCCACGTAGGATTTGTAGGTCAATGGGAAAAGGAATATCTTGATAATCAGAACGATCAAAATGATGATGATACCGTAATTGGTGAAATATTGCTCCAAAAATTGGAAAAGATTCACAATAATGTATTTGTTGACCCAGCTTACAAAGAAATAACCCATGTCCACGTTTTTCTCAAAACCGGGAGTGATCGTTTTCAGGAGTTTGTAATTGTTGGGACCGAAGAAATAAGTAACATTGGCCTGACCGTTTTCCAATGGAAGAACCAACGCGGCTTTCACATTTTTGACAGACAAGGTGTCTTTTGGCGTTACCTGGTTCAAGTCAGCTTCGTTGAATTGACTATCGGCAATGATACTTGAGGTGAAAAACCGCTGGCTAAAGCTGACCCATTTGACGGGGTCTGTTACCCTGTCCTCAGCCGAATCACTTGTCAGACTGAGATAATCATAATCGCCAGCGACGGTATAGAAATTTATATTGGTTTTTCTTCTCGATTCTTCGATATCCTCTTCTTGTTTGACCAGTCGATCTTCCCAAAGTATATTCACTTTGGAATCGACTATCTGTCCGGAAAGGCCTGAAAAATCCAAGGCTTTGTCCACCAAATAAGTACCATCCTTGATGGAATAGGTTCTGGAAATCTTCCCAGACCCAGCTTGGGCCACAAATTCCAGCTTGGTTGTTTTTACACCTGCTGAATCTTGGCTGCTTGTTTTGGGGACAAAATAGAAATCATTCAGGCTCAAAAGACCCTTTCCAGTTTGAATCTGATAATTGATTTCGGAGCTGTTTTCGTCCAAAATCACCAAAGGCTTTTTGTCCCAGGTCAAGTAATCTTTCAAGATTACTTTTTTGATCTCTGCTCCCTTTGATGAAAAAGTAACAATCATCTTGTCATTTTCAAGGATTACCTCTTCCTCATTTCCCCTTGTCAATCCTGCGAAAACACCGAATTGATTTTGGGCCCGAATGTCCATGAGACTGTCAGGTTCTTGAATTTCCAAAACCACATCCGTACTGGTTTGTCCAATTGGACTGGATTGGGTGGTTTGATCGGTCGTATCCTGAAGTTGTGGCTCAGGCGAGCTGGCAAAGAAAAAAGAATACACCAGAAGTACTGCTGCGAAGAGAATCAGTCCTGTCGCTTGGTTTCTATCCATAATATTAAATTAATACTGACAATCCCAATCAGAAGGCGATTCCGTGAATACTGAAGAAATTAATATTCGGCAATTCACTTTGTTACTTTCCAATTGGATTGGCAAAAACGGTTTATTTTAACTTTTTATTTTCAATGGTTGACTTGATGAATCTCACAAACAAAGGGTGTGGATTCAATACGGTACTTTTGTATTCGGGATGAAATTGGGTACCTACAAACCAGGGATGGTCCTTCAATTCCATAATTTCAACTAAATCAGTGTCGGGGTTAATGCCCGAAGCCATCATTCCCTTTTCCTGAAAATCTTTCAGGAATTTATTATTGAACTCATAACGATGCCTATGTCTTTCCTGAATTTTGGTCTTTCCGTAAGCCTTTTCTGCTTTACTGCCTTTTTTGAGTTCACAAGGATAAGAACCTAAACGCATGGTTCCACCCAATTGATCAACATTTTTTTGTTCTTCCATCAAGGCAATCACAGGATATGGATTGTAAGGGTCCATTTCTGTGCTGCTGGCTTCCTTTAAACCCAATACATTTCTGGCAAATTCAATGACGGCAACTTGCATTCCCAGACAAATCCCAAAGAATGGAATTTTGTTTTCGCGGGCAAATCTAACAGTTTCTATCTTACCTTCAAGTCCCCGCTCTCCAAAACCTGGGGCAACCAGTATTCCATCCAGTTCTTCAAATCTTTTTTCAATGGTTTCCGGATGGATTTCTTCAGAGGAAATCAAGACCAAATTCACTTTGCATTCGCAAGCAGCACCTGCATGCACGAAGGATTCGATGATGGATTTGTAAGCATCCGGCAAGGAAACATATTTCCCCACCAAGCCAATAGTGACTTCCTGCGTTGGGTTTTTTAGTCTCCCCAAGAAATCTTTCCATTGTTCCAGATCCGTATTGGTCTTGGAGGTGAGTTTCAATTTGGTCATCACCCTCTCATCCAATTTCTCTTTTTTCATCAAAAGAGGAACATCGTAGATGGTTTCGGCATCCATCGCTTCTATCACGCAATTCAACTGCACGTTGCAGAAAAGCGAAAGTTTCTTTTTGACTTCAAGTGGCAAATGATGTTCTGTCCTGCACACCAAGATGTCGGGCTGAATGCCCGCTTCCAACAGTTGTTTTACTGAATGCTGGGTTGGTTTGGTTTTGAGTTCTTTTGCCGCAGACAAATAGGGGATTAGCGTCAGGTGGACGACCAAAAAATTACTGGGGCCCAATTCCCATTTCGCTTGTCTTACGGCCTCGATGAATGGAAGGGATTCGATATCTCCTACACATCCACCGATTTCGGTAAGGATGACATCGTATTTGCCCTCTTCACCCAATTTGAAAAAATTATGTTTGATTTCGTCTGTGATATGAGGGATTACTTGAACGGTTTTGCCCAAATATTCACCTTTTCTTTCCTTGGTGATGACATTGTTGTAGATCTTCCCCGTGGTGACGTTGTTCGCCTGGGAAGTTGGGGTATTTAGGAATCTTTCGTAGTGGCCCAAATCCAAATCGGTTTCAGCGCCATCTTCGGTGACATAACATTCCCCATGTTCATAAGGATTGAGTGTTCCCGGGTCGATGTTCAGATACGGATCGAATTTCTGGATGGTTACCCGAAAACCTTTGGCTTGTAGTAATTTGGCCAAAGAAGCGGCAATTATGCCTTTTCCAAGTGAGGAGGTTACGCCTCCGGTAATAAAGATGTATTTGGTGGATGATGCCATAAGAATGGAGAGATAAGATTTTGTTTAAATTCTTATGGGATACAAAATTAGGTAAAATTATTGGTTTGAGGTCGGTGATTTGGATTAAAATTTTGTTTGCCATGGCAAAGGTCTAGTTTTCAAGTTCCAAAGATTCTTGAAGTTTAGCTCTTATTATTGAAGTATTGATGGCTGAAATTTGATGGTTTTCTTTCCTTTGAATTTTATCGATCGAATTTCCTGCCAGTGAAAATGAAGAGTGATTTGGTTGATAGACCACACATTTGGCGTAAAACAAGGATTCATTTAAAAAAAATACCTCCTTCTAATAAGATTAGAAGGAGGCTGATTTTATTTCTGATGATTCTTTATACAATCTTATTTATCAATTACCTTGATCAAAGTTCCTTTTGTCAATCTGTCATTCAGATCCATTCCATTCAGAATAGCCAGCTCGTTTAACTTTTCTTTTGGCATTCTGAAGCTGAGCAAAGCCGCTTCCAAAGTCATTGGATTGACTACTGTTTTGATTCTCACCACATCTGGTTTTCTGTTTAATTTTTCCGAATCCTTCAGTTCTTTGAAGTTACGCATCGTGCCGGTAAAGGCCTGCTGGTAATTTGAGAATTTCCCAAGTTCGGATACGCCCATGATGTTGTAGATGTAATTTTCAAATTGGATCAAATAGGAAAGCACTCTTATGGTGTTGCCATCTTCTTGTTTTTGATCCGCAATCATTGTGATTGCGGAAAGTCCATTGACGGTTTCTTTTTTCGATTCCACCACTTCCAGTTTGTATTGTTCCAATATTTGTCTTGCTGCTTCATCCAGTGATTTTCCTGCCGCGAGGCTTAGCATCATGATGGCATCACCGCTTTTTGGTGCCATCTGTACTTGTTGGGGTGTGTTTTGGTGATTCCAGCCTGTTGGGATCGGGAATTGGAATTTCAAGACAGGATGATAAAAAACGTTTGCTTCCACAAAACCCTGCTTTGGGTCTTCTCCAAAGACCAAGCCTTCAATTCTTCTTAAGTAGCTTTCACGATTGATTTTTGGGTCTTCCAAATCCAGTTTTTTCTTCCAATCCTCGGCCAGTTTGGCAACTGTTGCGTTACGCTCTACCGGAGAGGGGTGTGTCGACAAAAACTCAGGGATTTCGCTTCCGCCACCTTCAGCTTGTTTCCGCTCAAGGGTCTCAAAAAAGCCAGCCATTTCGGTCGCATCATATCCGATACGCGAGGAATATTCTACGCCAAGCTTATCCGATTGTCGCTCAGCATCTCTTCCAAAACTCAGTAAGGCGATTTGCATTCCTTGCGACATCGGCTCGATGAATTCACCCAATTGGGGAATGAAAATGATGCCTGCCATCATTCCAATTTGTCCCAAAAGGGTGTTTCTTTGCTGAATAACGGAATGGCGGGCGGTAATATGACCAATTTCATGTCCCAATACCCCTGCAAATTCAGCCTCATTGTTGAAATGGGCCATGATGCCCCGGGTAAAATAAACAAATCCTCCTGGGACCGCAAAGGCATTGATTACCGGAGAATCCACGATTTTAAACTCATAGGCCAGATTGGGACGGTGTGAAACTGCCGCCATTTCCAAGCCTTTTTCGGTGATGAATTTTTGCAATTCGGGGTCATTGTAGACACCAAAGAAAGCAACGATTTCAGGATCGGATTGCTGCCCCATACTGATTTCCTGTGCCTCGGACATCAAGACGATTTGCCGCTTGCCCGTGACAGGATTACGCGCACATCCAGAGATGAGGACCAAGCCCAAAAGCATGGTAAATGAAATTTTGAGGGTATGCGTTTTCATATGATTTTCATAAATAAGGTTTTCAGTTTCTTGCAAAAGGTTTTCGGGTCGTAGGTTTTTGAAAAAGGGACTTCCCAATGAGGAAGGAATCTTGCTAATTTCACTCAATTTACCAATGATTGCTACGGGATGGTTTATTATTATTTTGATTCCTTATCAGGTGCGTTACAATTTTTGGTCCAGAACATAAAAGTTGTTCTAAAAAAGAAAGTTGACCTAGGCCTGTCGGACAATTCCCAAAACCAATTTCTTTTAATCCGCCGCTGGGTATGGTTTCTACTACACCCAAATATTGGTGAATTCATCCTGGAATGCTTCATGCAATAAGCCATTTCCAATGGTTAAGGCAAAATCGAATAACGACTTCAAGAGAATGTTTTTGAGATTCGAATTACAAATCCGAAGGATAGGAAGGCGTGGTGGAATACTGCGCCCAGTATCAGTTAAAGATTTCAAATTTTTCGCCAACAACAATTTTTCCTTTGCGGCTTAGTCAATTTATTTTTTTAAAGTGAAAGACAAGCCCCTTTAAAAGACTTTGCAACATGAAAAAAAACCATCTTATCGATAACTATCTTCCCAAAAATGCGATCCTCTCGATTATCTCCCGTATTTTTGGCAAAAAATCAGAAAAGTGGAAATTAGCGCAGTTGTCAAAGTATTGAAGGAAAAGGGTCGTGTCACCATCAAGGAAGGTCACGGAGAAGGTATTGAACTGATTGTCCCATCGCAGTGGAAGGAAGACCTGGATCAGACGGATGGTACTTTTCTTATTTTTGATCTTTTCCAGATCAGGACTTTGGCAGAACAGTTTTCGGAGGTTTCCTTAGATGTGATAGAATTTGCCAGCAAACCCACCATCTACCACACCCCTGTCAATAGGGTTTTGAAAAATGGACCCATAAAGGATGGGAAAGTAAAGTTTTCAATGATCAAGCAATCCTACTGGAACAAATTGCTATTTGCTTTTGGCCAACCTATGGTCGTTCAGAAATCGAAGGCAAAGGAATTTGATTTTGAAACCGAGGAATATTTTCCGCTCCTGAGCGGTGGGACCAAGGAGATTTTTTTGAGCCCTGATGGGGATATCAAAATATTGAAAGGATGAATTTAAAAGACAAGCTGGACCAGGTTGATATTTTTCATCGCGTCGGAAGATGTGCGGATGAATTGGGTCTGGAGACTTATGTAGTGGGCGGGTATGTTCGGGATTTGATCCTCAAAAGGGAAAGCAAGGACATCGATTTTGTCTGTGTTGGCAGCGGAATCGCACTGGCTACCAAGGTTGCTGAAAGCTTTGAGCAACATGTTCCCCTGTCGGTTTTCAAGAACTTCGGCACTGCCATGATCAAATTGGATGATTGGGAGGTTGAATTTGTCGGAGCCCGAAAGGAATCCTACAGAGCCGATTCAAGAAAGCCTCTTGTTGAGGATGGGACACTTCAGGAGGATCAGGAACGTAGGGATTTCACGATCAACGCCATGGCCATTTCGGTCAACGCACATAATTTCGGGGAAATGATCGATCCTTTTGAGGGGATGAAAGACATCAAAAGGAAAGTGATTAAAACCCCTACGGATCCCAACGTCACTTTTTCGGATGATCCCTTGCGGATGATGCGGGCGATAAGATTTGCCTCCCAATTGAATTTTGACATTGATCCTGATACCTTCGACAGCATCATTAAAAATGCGGAAAGGCTTTCCATTATTTCGGCAGAGCGAATCATCGATGAGTTGAATAAAATGATCCTGGTGGACAAGCCGTCCTATGGATTTAAATTGCTTTTTGCCAGTAACTTGCTGCACCAGTTTTTCCCGGAAATGGTGGCGCTCCAAGGTGTGGATTCAGTAGGGGATAAATCCCATAAGGACAATTTCTACCATACCCTCCAAGTGCTGGACAATATCTCCACCACCACGGACAACCTCTGGCTCAGGTGGGCGGCCATCATGCACGATATCGCCAAGCCTGCTACCAAACGTTTCAACGAAAAAGTGGGATGGACTTTTCATGGACACGAAGACAAAGGCGCCAGATTGACCCCGGGAATTTTCAGAAGAATGAAATTGCCAATGGATGAACGGATGAAGTACGTCCAAAAGTTGGTCAGGTTACACCTCAGACCCATCGCTTTGGTCAGTGATAAAGTGACCGATTCTGCCATCCGCAGATTGCTTTTCGATGCGGGAGATGACATCGATGACCTGATGAAATTGTGCCGCGCTGATGTGACTTCCAAAAACAACAATAAGGTCGTCAAATACCTGGCGAATTTTGATAAAGTAGAGCAGAAGATCATCGAAGTGGAGTCCTCGGATCACGTCCGGAATTTCCAACCTCCAGTCTCCGGAGAAGAAATCATGCAGATGTTTGGCTTGGAACCTTCCAAAATCGTGGGTGAACTTAAAGAAGAAATAAAAGAAGCCATTTTGGAGGGGCAAATCCAAAATAATAAAGAGGAAGCAATGGACTTATTGCATAAATTAGCCGTTCTGAAAAAACTGAAATAAGATTAACAAATGCTAAACCGAAACCCGATGAATACAATGAAAACCTTGATCCTGTTGTTTTTCATAACAGGATCAACTGTAATGGCACAACAAGTCCCGGCTGATGAGCCGGAGTCATCGCGCAAGCGCAATGAAACAGACCAGAAAATCTACCAAATGGCGCTCCGTTACAATGATATTGTGGTCGCGAGAGTGAAGTTGTTTGAGTTGATGGATAGAAATCCAACGAATGCCCGCTACCCTGAATTGCTGGCTTCTCTCTATTTCGAAACCAACCAATATGGTTCCGCAGCAGTGGCGGCATTGGATGCCTTGGAGAAAAATGACAAAAGCATTCCGGCATTGGAAGTGGCTGCTTATTCCTTGGAACAATTGGGGGCATTGGACCGCGCCTTGCCACAGTTTGAAAGATTGTATCTTTTGAATGATGATATTTTCAGCCTTTACAAAACTGCCTATTTGCAGTATTCCCTAAAAAGATATGAGGAGGCTTTGAATTCCATCAACATGTTGGTCAAAAACACAAAATCCAATGAGCAGAAATTGGGCTTCCCCAAAGAGGATGATTCCACCCAAGAGGTGTCTGTCAAAGCTGCAGCTTTGAATTTAAAGGGTTTGGTGTATTTGGATCAAGGCAGCAAGGCGGAGGCCAAGACGGCTTTTGAACAGGCATTGGAGCTTAGCCCGGATTTTGAATTGGCAGTATTAAACCTGAAGGGATTATAATTCTGGGCTGACTTCCAAGGATGTCCAAAGATTTTCAATTCCCACAAATACATGCTGATCAGATGGTTTCGTGATGAAACTAGGTGTTCTCAATGTTTTTGTGGGATTTTTCAATTTCAGAAATTTGATTCACCAGACGGTCGATTTCCTCCATTTTATAATGTTGCATGGATGTTTTGGTACCGCTTATGCTCTTGACCATAAAACGTTCGAACCAATTCAATTTTTCAAAATCATATTCTCCGCCAAGAGTCCCGCGGTAAAAGCTATGGCTTTTTAGATTCTCGGGAAAAGCATTTTCCAATTGCGATTGATAATTGGGTTCATTCATTCCGCAGGTAAATAAGGCCAAAGGTTTGGTCAACAGCTCCCTTGAGTTTTCGGAGATGTATTTTTGGACCGAAGCCAAAAGTTTACCGGCATAGATTGGACCTCCGATGACAATGATATTGTATTTTTCAAGGCTTGGTTTTGGGTTGTCATTCAAATCCACCAGGTCACAATTTTCCATTCCGATCTTTTTTTGAATGGTCTTGACGATCTTGGTGGTGCCACCTGTTTTGGAGCCAAAAATGAGTAGTGTCTTCATCGTCTGTTTATTTGGTAGGTTGAATCTGGGGATTTAGCAGCGTTTTAGGAATGATTCCTATCAGCTTTTCAAAAAAAATCAATAAAAAATACACACAAAGGATGGCTATCCGAACAATTTGAATTTGCAGGGAATTTTGTCAATCAAAAAAGTCAATATTCTGGTTTTTCTTCAATGAATATGAATGATTCAAGTATTGTTTTGAAGGTAAATTTTTTGCTAAGAAGCTTTCAATTCAATTGAATCTATTGATTTATTGCTCAAAAATATTTTGGGAGGACATTTTTTATTTTTCCTTCGCTTTCAATTTGTGTTTAAACCCATTTTATGCAAAGCTCATTTTATCCCAGCCTGAAATTGGCCAATTATCAATTGGTTGTTTATTGTTTTTGACTTCATAACATTGGACAATAGATTTTTCTCCAAATAGTCGGTTTTTAAGCAGTTTCAATCCCCATTAGGAATATGAATCCCTATTTTGGGTTAAAATCTGATTTTGTGTAGTCACTCCTTCTCAACCATAAAAAAAAAATCACTCCTTCTAAATTTTAGGGGAGTGAATTCTTGATATAAACCCAATGTGGCTTTATGTTTTTATTGAGAATTATTTAAATAACTGAATTGCGTTAAGGCTTTAAAAAGAATCTCATTTTTTGTTTTCCGGTACTTCCCAAACCCACATAGAATTTGATCGCTCGGACATTGAATTCGGGGGTCTGCCATTGGATATTCACGCATTTTTCTTCTCTGGCGATTTTTTGGATGCGCCTCATGATCTCTTGCCCAATTCCCTTTCCCCTGCAGTTTTCATTGAGATAAAGACAATCCATGTACAAAAAGGGTGCGGCATCCCAAGTGGAAAAATCAATGGTGTAGGTGGTGAAACCTTCCAGTTTTCCCTTGATGTCCACTACCCAACAATTCAATTTTTTATTTTCCCCAAAAATGGCTTTCCTCAGTCCTTCCAATTTCCCTTCTGGAGAATACTGGGCTTTTTCATGGGCCGCATGGGCTGCGCAAAGTTGCACCAATTCGGGTAAGTCTTTTTCTTCACAAGGTCTGATCAAATAATCCATAGTGTTTTCGGCTTGAGGTTTGTCAATAGTTGTTAAAGCCTGAAATTAGGCCAAAAAAAATGATTTCTCTAAAAATTGTTGGTGAAAAACTTCTAAGAAATTGCTTCAGATGAATAAATGAAAAAATAAAACATGATCAAAGCTAGGAATGACGCAATCAATATGCTGATTCCCATGATTTTTCTTAGATATGAAAGGGGATAGCTTTTTTTGGCTCTTGTCAGTTCCATTCTATTTGTAAATGGAATATATCCCTGAACCAAAGCAAGAGAGGTCAGGAAATAAGCGCCAATAAGAAACAACAGGCTGAAGAAAGATTCCATTTCATTGGATTAAGTAGGGATAGTCAAAAATATGACAAATAGTCCAAGATAGGAAGATAGATTAAAAGCATAAATGATTCATAATAAAGGCTTAACGAAATGGTAATACTAACCTCTATCGAGCCCTTTTTTTTGTCAAATATTGACTTCGGGACAATTAAATCGGGGTGTATACTTTGTCAAAAAATCAAAAGCGAACGGTAAACTGTCCTCCAAGGAATCGAGGGGGACCAGAAATAAATGTCGGAAAACCAAAAGCCAATCCGGTGTTTCCGGCATCAATCAGATATTGTTCTCCCAAGAGATTGTTTCCGTAAAGGGCGATTTCATATTTCCCATTTTCCAAGTTCAGCCCCAACCGGCAATTCAATAAACCAAAAGCTTTTTGCTCGATTCCAGGTTGATTTTCCTCTTCAAAAAACACTTGAGACTTGTAAGTATAGGAGGGTCTAAAAAAGAAATGGTGATTTTTCCAAATTGGGATTTCCACGGCACCCCCTAATGAAAAGCTGTGTTTGGGTGTCAATCTGAACCTGTTTCCGGCCAATATTTGTGGTCTTCCTTCTGAATCTTTTTCGTCGAAAGCCGCATCGATCCACCCATAATTGGAAAAAAGACCAATTTTTTCTGTTAAAGCGAATTTAACGGAAGTTTCAAGTCCCAGTGCGCTGGCATTTCCCCCATCCCGGACGAGTGCACGCAGCGTTCCATCTTGGATTTCTATCACCTGCGTTTGGAAATTGCTATAGTGATACCGGAAACCAGCGATATCAAACTGTAATCTTTGGTTATCGCTCATCAATTTATAGCCCATTTCATAGGAAACGACAATTTCCTGCTCCAGTTCTTCCGAGCCCTCTGCAGTCACCTGGATGACATTGGGTCTTCTCCCTCTGGACACCGACAGGTAGCCATTTGAGAATGCATTGATCTTGTATCCAGCAATGAATCTTCCCACCCAGGATAGAAATTCACCCTCTCCGACGATTCTTCCATCGGTAGGGGCGATGAGCAGGTTTGGCGCTGAACCAAATGCCCCATCGAGGAGTAAGCCTACTGTGGAAGGGCTTCCCAGATACCTGCCCGCATAGCCATTTTTCACGCTTTCAAAAGTCCCCCGAAGACCAGCTGTCAGAGATAATTTATCGGTGATTTGATAAGTGCCATCACCGAAGATTTCAAGGGCGTTTACTTGTCCATAGTTTTGAAAATTTTCCTCATGAAATGATTTGAAAGGAGGAAGTCCGAGAGCGGATAAATTGGTAGAGAGCATTTCATTTGCGCCTAAAAACGGCTTTCCATCTGGTCCATAAAGAGGGATTGTCGGAAATTTACCTCCCGATGCGACCCTGACCAAAGGGCTCAGCAAGGCGATCATGGCATTTTCATTGGTCTGAAAATTCAGCATCTGATTGCCTTTTTCATGGAAAAAACTACCGCCCAAAAAACCAGTAAGCTTTTGCGAAGCATCGGTACTGAATCGGATTTCCTGACTGAACTGGCGGCCATAGGCATTCTCTCCAAAAAATAGAGCGGGTATATCTGACCCATCTGCATCAAGACTTTCCTGGGTAGAAAACTCCCTAAATGCACTTGTGCTATTAAAAGACCAGCCGTTTCCAAGCGAATGCTCGATCAATACCGTGCTTCCCCAAACTGTCCGAAGGGAGAAAAGATCCCTTCCCTTTTCAAGATGGGCCGGACCAAATGGGCTTATGTTTTCGTTTGGAGAAATCAAGCTACCACTCACAAATCCAGTTCCTGGATAATCATCCTTTTGCCAATTGGTGATGATGTCAATAGTGGTTTTACCCGAGGGCAAATACCGGAATGCTCCCCTCAAGGCGGTGGTATTTTTGCCGTTGAGTGTTCCGCCGGCAAGATTTTCTACATAGCCGTCCCTTTTGTTGTATTGGCCGGAGGCTCGGAAAAAAGCCTTTTCGGAAACAGGAAAATTGAGGTATCCCGAAATCAGATTTTGATTGAAATTGCCATATCCAGCGGTAATCTTACCACCAAAATCATTCGTTGGTTTGTTTTGGATAAAATGGACGGCCCCAATTTGTGCCCCTCGCCCAAAGAGGGTTCCCTGTGGACCTTTGAGGACCTCGACTCTTTCCATGTCAAATAACTCGATAACCGATCCTCGGGATTTGGAAATGGAAACCCCATCCTGAAAAACGGAGACCCTCGGCTCGACTCTTGAATCCCCATTATCCGAAGTGATTCCTCTGATGACAAAACCGGGATTGTTTGGGCTCTGTAATTGGACTTGAAGCCCGGGGACAAATTCAGCAAAGGCATCAAGGTCTCTAATGTTTAAATCATCAAAAAATTTACCCTCAGTGGATGAAACAGCAATAGGGACATTTAAGATGGATTGTTCTCTTCGTTGGGCTGTGACAGTCGTTCCCTCCAAAGAGTAAACGGATTCTTCCAAAATCACTTCAATAGTGATTGATTTTCCTGGAACGGCTGTAAATGAGATGGCTTGAGTTTGGAACCCAATATACCTAATGGAGATTTCGTGGGAACCTGGCGCAATGTTTTGGATTGAAAAATGTCCTTTGGCATCGCTTATGGTTCCTTTCTTAGATTGGGCAATTGCTATCGTTGCTCCGGCAACACTGTCCCCATTTTTGTCTTTTATGGAACCACTGATGCCGCCATGATTTTGAGCCGCGGAAGAAAACCCAATGCCAAACAAAAAAATGAGGAATGCAGCAAAGTGAATTTTCATAAACGGAGGTAAAATTTTTATTACAATCAGACACTCAATCAAGTTGAGGCAAAGACGTAGAATTATCGTCGAAAATTAATGAAAAGGAAATGATATTGGAGGATTAAAATCGGAAATCTGCATCAGATTCTCCAATGAAAATGAAACGGCAAGAAAATAAGACTATTTGGATAATAGGGTAGAGGCCTGATATGGCAAAGTTAAAAGTAGCAAACAAAGACTGATTATTACGTGCTACAACCCGTTTTATGCATTACGAATGCCAATCAATACTGTATTTATCTGTTGATTAGTTAGTTGTCGGCTTTTATAGGCTTCACCATATCGGTGTCAGGAATTAGTCTCCCAATTGTCTGATTTTCTTTCGGTTTCAATATCCTAAAAAAGGCCAATGCATATTTCGGATTTAAGGCTGGAATTGAATTGGCATTGTATAAAAACGGTTTGAAGTGACAAAAAAAAACTCCCGCCATAAATTTCTTTACGACGGGAGAAAAATAATAACTTGCTTCTGATTATTTGTCGAAAAGCTCGATGTTCTCTTCGATCATCCTTCCAAACCTCACTTTTGATTCCATTGAACTTCCGATATCCAGTCTGTCCACCAAATTCATCCTGCCACTAGGTTGCGCGGTGATTTTTCCAATGGCCAACTTCAACAAGTATTCATTGGTGTCGCCAAGAGGTAGGAGTACAGGCTGGCTCAATTCGTTTCCTTCTACATCGGCAGGAAATCCGTTTCCATAATCAGATTGGTCAAGGCTGTTGAAACTTCTGGTGACAATCGGTAAGATCCCGTAGTTGTTTTTTGGGTTTTCCTCATCCTCCAGTGCTATTGATCCTACGTTTTTCCCAACAGTCCTTCCACCGATCACAACCACGTCCATGTAAGGTTTCAATCCATTGATGATCAATTCACTGGCTGAAGCAGTTCGGCTTGAGGTGATGATGTAAATTTTGTTTCCGGATAAAATTGGCCCCAAATTTTGGGATTTGTTTTTGAAAGGAGTGTTGTTGTTTTGAAATTGGGAAAAGCTCATCAGAAAGCTGTTGTATTTCGTCTTGGAAAAAACATCTGTTGATTTCACATTGGGCGCAATAAGACTTGCCAAGTTCACAGCGCTGGATACAAATCCACCTCCGTTGTATCTGAAATCCAAGATCAAATGGTTGATTCCTTCTGCTTTGAATTTCGCGAAAATTTCGTCGGCCTGGTCATCATATCGAGTGGGTTGTCCATCGATGCCTGGTGCAAAGAAATGGTACACCGCATAGCCTATTTTTTGATTGTTGATGGTATAAACCGTATCCAGAAAATTAGGGTTTTCAGCAAGAGAAACCGTCTCTAAAGAAACCGGAGCCTGGGCTGAATACTGTCCGGTAACGGCGTTGTATCTCAGGAAAGTGATGCTGTGGGAATCTCCAATCTGTCCAAGTAGCGTTCGGTAATTGTTGAGGTTCATGGATTGGCCATTGATCTGGTTGATCACATCACCGCGTCTGACATCTTTTGAAGCAGCCGGACTGCCTTTTTTGATGTAGGTGACAAAAGCCAAAACATTTTCATTTTCATTGCTTTCCCTTACCAAGGAAAACTCATACCCAGCTTCCTTGTTGATTCCTTGTAGGCTATTGATCAACTCCTGATAATCAGGGTAGATTGCCGAAAACCTATCCGTGGGTCTAAAGAGTAGGGATTCGTAATAATCTTCTGGATCGGAGCTCGATGCAATTGGGGTTTTCATATCGTCCAACCAGAAATAGACTTCGTCCATTACATCTTTTATCCATTTATTGACGGCCACATTCGGGGAATCTTCTGCAACGATCGGCGGCTCCACTTCTTCCTTGTCCTTACAGGAATTTAAGCTGAAAATAATGCTGAGCAAAACCAGCGCTTTTAGGGAATTTCTAAAGTAAACTTTCATATTCTTATTCCATTTTTCTATTCAACCAATTTTTCATAACCAGGGTTTAATATTAACGAAATCTTACAAAAAAATAAATGAATTTTTATTAATTAAATCTTTATCCTGTTTTATGCGCAACCAATTCCATTCCCACTTAATTATTGCCTGATCATCAGTCTGGTGTGCCCTATTTTTGATTTCTTCATATCGGTACTATGCCACATCCTTCAAATAGTCTGATTTTCCTGAAATTTCGATCCTCTTGGGAAACGGGATGCATATTTTAGGTTTATGGATATTTGGTGAAACCTCACCATTAGATCAAACCCGTATTGTGCAATGTCAATTCAATTTCAGGATATAAATGAATAATAATCAGTCATTTGAAGATTGGTTTTGACATCACCGAATAGGTAGAATGGCTTATTTTCCAAGCAACCTGATTTTCTTAAAGTTTCAATCCTATTGGGAAATCAACTGTATATTCCATCTAACTTAATCAAGTTTGATGCTTCACGTAACTTTTTCGATGTCTTAGAATTCTGGATAAAAAAAGGGAATGGGTATAACCGTAAAAAAAAACACCTCAAAAAGAGGTGTTGATGGTGATATCTGAAGTCTTGCTGTCAAGAAGTTGCCCTTTTTCGCATTTCAATACCCGGTAAGGGTACTTCCGCAATAGGTCATGGTTGTGTGTGGCCATGAGGATCGCAGTACCTTGACTGTTAATTTCCTGAAAAAGCTTGAAAACCCCATCTGCTACCTCCGGATCCAGATTTCCCGTAGGCTCATCGGCCAGCAGAATTGAAGGTTGGTTGATCAAAGCCCGTGCGATCACAACCCTTTGTTGTTCACCGCCCGAAAGCTGGTGTGGCATTTTGGTGGCAGAGTCGCCTAGATTGACTTGCATCAGGACTTCTGCCATTCGGCTTTTCATTTTCATTTTGTCTTTCCAGCCAGTAGCTTTCATGACAAAGAAGATGTTTTCAGCGATGGATCGATCCGGAAAGAGTTGAAAGTCCTGAAAAACGATGCCTAGTTTTCTCCTCAGGTAGGGGACTTCGTTTTTTTTGATTTTCTGTAGGTTGAAGCCTACGATTTCTGCCTCGCCCATTTTAAGGTCAAGGTCTGCATACAAGGTTTTGAGCAAGGAGCTTTTTCCGCTTCCGGTTCTTCCGATAAGGAAGACAAACTCATCTTTGGCTATGGAGAAATTAACGTTTTGAAGTATGGCGTTGAATCCCTGAAAGATGCAGGCATCTTTAACACGGATTACGGGTTCGCTGGAAAAATCCATTTTAAAGTTCTAGTTTTTGAAGTTTACCAAATGGAAGGCCAAGTATCAACGCTTCCAAAGCCTCTTCTTTTCCTTCCAGACCAAATTTCTCCATGTTTTTCATCGGCCTATCCGCTCGGAAATAAGCAACCAATACAAAGTTTTCGTCCCTGATCTGGATGTAGTTTGGTATTTTAGCTTTGCCCTTTACTTTGATGATGTACATTGGAAAGGTGTTTAGAGATGAACGCAAGGTAAGTCAGAGAAGTATTTTTGATCTCACAAATTTGGGAAACCCCAAAGGATTTCCCAAAATGATCAAAGTTGCATGAATGGTTTATTTGCCTGCAGCTTTGGCATGGTCGGCAAGAAACTGAGCCAATCCCGAATCGGTCAAGGGGTGATTCAATAAACCCGTGATGACTTTTAGTGGACAGGTCACCACATCCGCACCGATTTCGGCACATTTGATCAGGTGCATGGAATGTCTCACCGAAGCGGCTAGCACTTGTGTCTCAAATTCATATGTGCGATAGATATGTACAATTTGCTCAATCAATTGCAAGCCGTCGAAGGAAATGTCATCCAATCTTCCAACAAAGGGAGAGAGGTAGGTTGCTCCGGCTTTTGCTGCTAAAATTGCTTGTCCCGCGGAAAACACCAAGGTGCAGTTCGTTCTGATTCCGGCATTGCTAAAATACTTGATGGCTTTGATGCCATCTTTTGTCATCGGTATTTTAACGACGATTTTATCATCGATCTTCGCAAGTTCTTTTCCTTCTCTGATCATGCCTTCGTAGTCAGTGGAAATGACTTCCGCACTCACTTTGTCATCGACAATATCACAGATTGTTTTGTAATGGGCCCTTACATTTTCTTCTCCGGTGATGCCTTCTTTGGCCATCAATGAAGGATTGGTGGTTACACCATCCAATATGCCCAGGTCATACGCTTCCCTGATTTCGTCAAGATTTGCAGTGTCAATAAAGAATTTCATCTAAGTTGGTTTATGGTTTAAAGATTGGACAAAGTTAAACGATTAATCAGAAATTGGAAGTTTTAAAAAACGAAAGATTACGAAATGTAAAAAGAACATAGGTGATAAAACAAAAAAAAGGCCTTGATGTGGCCTTGATAAATTAATCTAGCAATAATAAAAAAAAAAGAAGCGGCATCGCACCGCTACGACTGCCTACCCTTGCTTCCTTCCGGACCTGGGGGATTAAGCAGGAGCTGGTCGTGCCGCTAGGTCACAAATGTACTGGAAAATCTATCCATTGCAAAAAAATCGATGTTTTTTCGAAGGTGTTTTTTTAAGTCCCTGTTGATCAGAGGCATATTTTTTGGCAAAATTTTTGCGTAACTTTCAAGTACAAATAAAAATATTATTATGAAAAAATCTTCGATTGTTTTATTCACCCTTTTATTGCTTGGCTCTTGCACTTTGTTTGGTCCAAACCCAGAATATTCACAAGGAATGACAGAGAAGAAGTTTTTAAGACAGAATAAAGAAGCTGTCCTGAGTGGTCTCGATGGAGGGATCGTAACCTATAGAGTGGTAAGGGACAATAAATTTTATGTTTTGGCTACTTTCGAGAAAGGAGTTTTGGTGAAATTGGAGGAAAGAGAATTGGCTCCTGCCTGGATGCCTAACCAGCCTCAGATGCCAATTCAAAACAACAACAACAACAACAACATCCCATTAGATAAATAATTCGGGTTGTTGAATAGAAAAATTTGACTTCTTGGCACCTAAAAGTGCCAAGATTTTTTTTGCCTACTGTGAAGCAGCCAGCTTTGGTTTTTCCGGAATTGAACGAAGACCTGAAAACCTAAAGCAATGGACTACCCAATTCCATTGAGATGCAGGTTGAATTCCAAAGGGCTGCAGTTTTCGAATGCATCTTCTTCAAGGTCTTCAAAAATTTCCTCATCAAATTCAATTTCCGTTTTCTCGACCTTTCCATCCGGATGGATGATCAATTCAATTCCTGTATAATCTGTAGGATCTACTTTTACCAAGACTTTATAATCATCAAAAATCTTCTTGAAATATTGTGGCAATGCTGATTTCATATTTGTCAATGTTTAGGTCACAAAATTAATGGAATTTTTTCACAATAATTTTTTGTTACAAGGAATGCATCTTTATATTTGTCCCAATAGAAATATGGAAAAAATACAGAATCAATATTGGTGGTGGCAAAATCATTTTCTTTCCGGGAAAAGACCGTTTGCTGTTGCCTAATTTATAGGTTGTGTAAAATATACATAAAGGCTTACCGGTTTTCCCTGGTAGGCCTTTTTTTATATAAAAAATCTAACCCAAACCATGAACACCAAAGACAAATTTAAAATCATCACCCGATACAAAAAATTGTTGGCCGATACGATTACTCCTGTTAGTATTTATTTACAAATCAGGGATCGATTCGCCAATCCCATACTGTTGGAAAGCTCGGATTACCATGGTCAGGAAAACAGTTACTCCTACATTTGTTTTAATCCATTGGCCTCTTTTTCCTTTAACAATGGTGAGGTGAAAGAAGAATTGCCATCTGGAGAAATCCAATCCTACCCGGTTGATGACAACCTAAAGCTGATAGATGCACTTCGCGATTTTTCCAAGAGGTTCAAAGACGAGGACAGTAAATTCAAATTCATCAGCAATGGCCTTTTTGGGTACATGCAATATGATACCTTGGCGTATTTTGAGGATATTCACTTGTCTAAAACCAAATCGTCTGCAATTCCCATCATGCAATATTCCGTTTATAAGAACGTGATCGTGGTGGATCATTTCAAGAATGAAATGTACCTTTTCGAGCACTTTTTGGAAGGTGATGCTTCAGAGGAAACATTGTCCCAGCTTGAAACCTTGCTGAACAATAAAAATATCCCTGCCTATTCCTTCAGGCAGGAAGGAAACGAATCTTCCAATTATAGTGATGAGGAGTTTTTGGAAATCCTGAAAAAGGGCCAGGAACATTGCTTTAGGGGAGATGTATTCCAAATTGTGCTTTCCAGAAATTATACCACACGTTTTAAGGGGGATGAATTCAATGTGTACAGGGCGCTGAGATCGGTGAACCCATCGCCTTATTTGTTCTATTTCGATTATGGCTCTTTCAAGGTTTTTGGGAGTTCACCCGAAGCCCAAATTGTCATCAAGGACCAAAAAGCGACAATTTTCCCGATTGCAGGGACTTTCAAGAGAACGGGTAACGATTTGGCAGATGCCAAACTGGCCACGGCATTGTATGATGATCCCAAAGAAAATTCAGAACATGTAATGCTCGTGGATTTGGCTCGAAACGATTTGAGCCGCTCCTCGGAAAAAGTGGAGGTAGAGGTATTCAAAGAAATCCAATACTATTCCCACGTCATCCATTTGGTATCCAAAGTGACGGGAATCTTGCCGGAAAATACCAATCCGCTCCAATTGGTGGCGGATACGTTTCCAGCAGGGACGCTTTCTGGAGCGCCCAAATACAGGGCAATGGAATTGATCGATGGACTTGAAAATACTTCAAGGGGATTCTACGGAGGAGCAATCGGGTACCTGGGTTTCAATGGGGATTTCAACCATGCCATCTTGATCCGATCCTTTGTTTCGGAAGGAAACCAACTTCGTTTTCAAGCTGGTGCTGGCGTTGTTGCCAAATCTTCGATTGCCTCTGAGCTCCAAGAAGTCACCAACAAACTTGAAGCCCTACGGGTGGCACTCAAGACGGCAGAAAATATTTAAGCAAGACACGGAATCTTGAATCCTTTGCTATCAAAAACACGAATCTTTCAAAAAAATGAAAATACTGGTACTCGACAATTACGATTCCTTTACCTATAATCTTGTTTACATCATTCGAAAACTTGGCTATGGTCCACAAATGGATATTTTCAGGAATGACATGATCTCCCTGGAAAAAATAAAGGAGTATGATAAAATCCTGCTGTCCCCAGGGCCTGGTTTGCCGGCAGAGGCAGGCGTGATGCCCGATTTGCTGAAAACATATTCTGAAACAAAGGATATTTTGGGAATATGCCTGGGACACCAAGCCATAGGAGAGGCTTTTGGAGGAGATTTGATCAACTTAAAAGAAGTGGTCCATGGCCTGGCCTCAGAAGTGAAAGTGGAGGAAGACTTGCTTTTTCAAGGACTTCCCGATAAATTTAAAATTGGCCGATATCATTCTTGGGTGATCAACGAGCAGACCTTGTCTCCTAATCTTGAAGTCATTGCAAGGACGCCGGATGGACAGATCATGGGTGTCAGGCACAAGGACCAAAAGGTCCGTGGATTACAATTTCATCCTGAAAGTGTGCTCACCGAACATGGAGAGCAGATGATGAAAAACTGGCTTGAAAGCTAATCCCAATGTTTCACGCCAAAGCTTAACATTAAAAAAAATCTTAGACTATCGAACCACAACCCCCACTGATAGACCATTTACACACCAACTATTCATCCAACCATGAAAGATATTCTCAATCAACTTTTTGAACACCGGACCCTGAACAAGGATCAGGCAAAGGAAGTGCTTAAAAAAATAACCACAGGTCAATATAACCAAAGCCAGATCGCTGCCTTTCTTACTGTCTATCTGATGCGGAGCATTACGGTGGAGGAGTTGAGCGGATTTAGGGAGGCCATGCTTGAACTTTGTATCCCCGTGGAAATATCTGAATACGATGCCATTGACCTATGCGGTACAGGTGGAGACGGTAAGGATACTTTCAATATTTCCACGCTAGCCTCTTTTATCGTGGCCGCGGCAGGCCAGCCAGTTGCCAAGCATGGCAATACAGGAGTTTCTTCGATTTGTGGCTCTTCAAATCTCTTGGCTTATTTTGGTTATGAATTCACGAATGACATCGACAAAATCAGAAGGAGTATGGACGAAGCGGGTATTTCTTTTCTCCATGCGCCCTTGTTTCATCCAGCCATGAAAAATGTGGGTCCCATCAGAAAGGATTTGGGCGTAAAAACCTTCTTCAACATGCTCGGCCCCATGGTAAATCCCAGCTTTCCAAAGAAACAATTGGTGGGTGTTTTTAGTCTTGAGTTGGCAAGGCTATACGCGTACCTTTACCAAGAGCAAAAAATTGACTTTACCATTCTCCATTCCCTCGGGGGCTATGATGAGATCTCCCTCACCGGGGATTTCAAAATGATTTCCAATCAGGGAGAAAAGTTGGTCAGTCCCGGGGATCTTGGATTGCCGAAGATCAATGCTTCCGAAATTACAGGCGGAGAAACTGTGAAAGAATCTGCAGCGATATTTGAGAATATTTTGAGGGGAAAAGGGACTCTTGCCCAAAACTCAGTGGTGATCGCAAATGCTGCAGCTGCCTTACAAACAGCCAAATCTTCATTGACCTTTGTGGAAGCTATCGCTGAGGCAGAGGAAGCCTTGATGAGTGGTAAGGCCCTTCAGGTCTTTGATGCCTTGGTAAAACCCAAAACAACAGTTTCATTCGCTTAAAGTGTAGATTGATATGAATATTCTAGAAAAAATAATTGCATTCAAACATATTGAGGTTGCAGAGAAAAGTAGCTTGGTTCCGGTAAAATTATTGGAGCAAAGCATTTATTTTCAAAGCAAAGTGGTCTCGATGAAAAAGTACGTGGCCGATCCTGAGAAAACTGGCATCATTGCCGAATTCAAACGGAAATCACCTTCCAAAGGCGCCATCAATGTGACCGCTTCCATTGAAAAAACAAGTATTGGTTACATGCAAGCGGGTGCGTCAGCACTTTCTGTTTTGACAGATAAAGAGTTTTTTGGAGGAAGTATCGAAGACCTTAAAATGGCCAGAAAGTTCAATTTCTGTCCTATCCTAAGGAAAGATTTTATCGTGGACGAATACCAAATATTGGAGTCAAAATCCATCGGAGCGGATTGTATCCTTCTGATAGCGGCAGCTTTGGATCCCAAACGTTTGAAGGAATTGGCGGCATTTGCCAAATCTCTTGGGATGGAGGTTTTGATGGAAGTCCATGATGCCCAAGAGTTGGATGAATCGCTGAATGAACACTTGGATCTGGTCGGGATCAACAACAGAAGTTTGAAGACTTTTGAGGTTGACTTGAAAACTTCTTTTGACTTGGTCAATAGCATCCCCAATGAATTTGTGAAAATATCAGAAAGCGGCATTTCCAAACCGGAGACTTTGGTGGAATTGAAAAACGCAGGATTTGACGGTTTTCTGATCGGGGAAACCTTCATGAAATCCAGTCGTCCCCATCAGGCAGCCTATAATTTTATGAATGAATACAGAAAACTCTTGAGGGAGTCCAAAGGCTTGGTGCTGGAAAAATGAAACTGAAAGTCTGTGGGATGCGTGACCCGGACAACGCAAGGGAAATGGTCGAAGGAATCCATCCCGATTGGATGGGTTTGATCTTCTACCCAAAGTCACCAAGGTTTGTGGATGACCATTCTGCTCCTGCCATCAAAGCCCTACCAGTGGATAAAGTGGGCGTTTTCGTAAATGCCTCTTTGACTGAAATCTTGCATAAAATTGTGCTTTTCGGTTTGAAAGCCGTCCAGCTTCATGGTGGGGAAAGTGTAGCATTTGTTGAGGAATTGAGGCAGAAAACCAATGTTCTCATCTTCAAAGTCTTTTCGGTCAATGAAGAAATCGACTGGAAATCCATGGAGCCCTATTTGGAAAACATTGATTATTTCCTCTTTGACACCTTTACCGAAGCCTATGGAGGATCTGGGAAGACGTTCAACTGGGAAATCTTATTGGATTATCCTTTTGAAAAACCATTTCTTCTGAGTGGGGGCCTCGGTTTGGAAAACATCGCTGCCATCAAGGCATTGGATTCGAAAATCCCCCAAATGGCAGGTGTGGATATCAATTCAAAGTTTGAAATGGAACCCGGAATGAAAAATTTGGATTTGATCAGTAGGTTCAGAAGGGATATTTAAAAGAAAGATTCCTTCTTAGGAATACAAAAAAAAGATTGGTAGGATAAAATTTTAGGCAATTCAATTTTATCCCTCAAAAACAAGAACAATAGCCGAGACCCTTTCCTTTTGGAAATGACAGGAGTGATGGGTTTCATGTCTCATAAAATGATGATAAGAGTTGACGAAAAAGGATTTTACGGAAAATTTGGAGGAGCTTATATCCCCGAGATGCTTCATCCCAATATTGAAGAATTGAGGGAAAATTACGAAAGCATAGTGGCAACGGAAGAATTTCAAAAGGAATTCAAGTTGTTGCTAAAAGATTATGTCGGAAGGCCAACCCCGCTCTATTTTGCAACAAGGCTTTCGGAAAAATTCGGCGCCAAAATTTACCTGAAAAGGGAAGACCTTTGCCACACGGGAGCCCATAAGATCAACAACACGATCGGTCAGATCATTTTGGCCAAGAAACTGGGCAAAAAGCGGATCATTGCCGAAACCGGAGCAGGCCAACATGGTGTCGCCACAGCCACGGTCTGTGCGTTGATGGGAATGGATTGTACCATTTACATGGGATCCATCGACATTCAGCGTCAGCGCCCCAATGTAGAAAGAATGAGGATTCTCGGAGCAAAAGTGGTTCCTGCTACTTCAGGAAGCCAAACGCTCAAAGATGCAACCAACGAAGCCATGCGGCAGTGGATCAACAATCCTGTTGACACGCATTATATCATAGGATCGGTCGTAGGACCGCATCCTTATCCGGAAATGGTGGCAAGGTTCCAATCCGTGATCAGTGAAGAAATGAAATGGCAGTTGCTGGAAAAAGAAGGCAATGAAAATCCTGATATCGTCGTGGCTTGTGTCGGTGGCGGTAGCAATGCGGCTGGGGCATTTTACCATTATTACAATGTTCCCAAAGTGAGATTGGTTGCGGTAGAAGCAGCAGGATTGGGCATCAGTTCCGGAAAATCAGCAGCAACAACTGTTTTGGGCACTTCAGGGATTTTGCACGGCAGTAAAACCTTGCTGATGCAGACTGCGGATGGTCAGGTAATCGAACCGCACTCCATTTCTGCGGGACTGGATTATCCGGGCATCGGTCCCGTGCATGCACATTTGTTCGACATCGGAAGGGCCGAATTCGTGGCCGTGGAAGATGAAGATGCCATGAATGCAGGAATAGCCTTGAGTCGAACGGAAGGGATTATTCCAGCCATAGAGACGGCCCACGCCTTGCACGCGCTGAGTATGATTGAATTCAAAAAAGACGATGTGATCGTGATCAATCTATCCGGTAGAGGGGACAAGGATCTGGACACCTACATCAAGTGGGGGGGATATTGATCGCAATATTCCTCGTTTGTTCAGAAAAATTCCAATCAAACCAAAAACCAACCAGCATTCATGAACCGAATAGATCAATTATTTCAACAAAAAAAAGAACGGGTACTGTCCATTTATTTTACGGCGGGCTTTCCCAAGCTAGAGGACACCTTGCCTATCATGGAAGCAATCGAAGCAGCGGGGGCGGATATCATTGAGATTGGGATTCCTTATTCAGATCCGATTGCTGATGGTCCCACGATTCAGGACAGCAATATGATCGCTTTAGAGAATGGCATGAGTCTAAAGGTTCTTTTTGAGCAACTCAAAGAAATGCGAAAGACGGTTTCCATACCTGTCGTTTTTATGGGGTATTTGAACCCTATCATTCAATATGGAATGGAGAATTTTTGTGCGAAGTGCAAGGAAGTTGGTGTCGATGGACTGATTTTACCCGACCTTCCGATGCAGCAATTCCTGGATGAGTTCAAGGGTCTTTTCGACAAATATGAGTTGAGAAATACATTTTTGATTTCTCCTCAGACCAGCGAAAAAAGAATCCGGGAAATCGATCAACATTCCAATGGCTTTATCTACATGGTTTCCTCCCACAGCATCACAGGCGCCAAAACAGGGATTTCGGATGAGCAGGTAACGTACTTTGAAAGGGTGGCTGCCATGGATTTGAAAAATCCCAGATTGATCGGTTTTGGCATCTCGGATGCCGAGTCTTTCTCCAAAGTTTCCCAATACAGCAATGGAGCCATTATTGGCAGTTCATTCATCAAAAAAATCAAGGACAGTAAAAACCTGAAGGAGGACATCAAGACCTACATTCAGGAAGTAATTCGATAAGGATATGATCATTCAACTTAAGTTAGACATTACCGAGCCACAAAAAGAATCCATCATATTGGAAATCAATCAGATGGGCTATAAAATTACCGAAGTTAAAACCCAATTGGGCGAATATTTGGTAGGCATCGGATCCAAGGAAATTGACATCAGGCGCATTGGTCACAAGGAAGGGATTCAGGATATCCATATTGTTTCCGACGAGTACAAAATGGTTTCCAAAAAATGGAAAGCCAAGCCTACTTCCATTGATTTGGGAGATGGGATTTTGATCAAAGATGGAGACATGGCCATTATTGCAGGGCCCTGCTCGATTGAATCAGAAGAACAGATCAAAAGCGTGATCCAACACTTGAAGGACAATGGGATTACCATGATGCGTGGAGGGGTTTTCAAACCCAGAAGCAGTCCTTACGCCTTTAGGGGACTTGGTTTGGAAGGCTTGATATTGTGGTACAACCTCGCAAGAGAAGCGGGTATCAAAATCGTAACCGAAGTGATGCAGGTTTCCCAGATCGAGGAAATGTACCCTTATGTAGACATCTACCAAGTAGGTGCGCGAAACACCCAAAATTTCAATCTTTTGGATGAATTGGGTAAAGTGGACAAGGCCGTTATGATCAAAAGAGGGATTTCTGGCACCATAGAGGAATTGCTGCAATCTGCCGAATATGTGTTTTCAGGGGGCAATGAAAAACTGATCCTTTGCGAACGAGGAATCAGAACGTATGAAAGGGCCAGCAGGAATACCTTGGATTTGAATGCAGTACCAATATTGAAAGCCAAATCACATTTGCCAGTGATTGTGGATCCTTCACATGGGATGGGCATACGGGCTTATGTCCCTCAAATGGCCCTTGCTGGAGTGATGGCCGGTGCTGACGGCATCATTTATGAAACGCACCAAGTACCTGAATTGGCATATTCTGACGGTCAACAAACCTTGGATTTTGCTCAAAGTGCACTATTGGCAGATCAGATCCGCAAAACTTTTGCCTTAAGGAAAACATTTTCCCTGTTGTAAAAACCGAATTGACCTGCTGGATGATTTTCTAGCAATTCATATCCAATTCCAATGTGAAACACTGGATTTCCGCAAGAAAAATAAATTGGCAAGTCGCCAAGTAAATAGTATCTTAGCAACATGAATCAAAGCAAAAGCAGCATTTCCTATTTCCATTATCATTTAATTTCCTAAGGGATAGGTCGCTGTTGTATGTATATGCTTACAAAAAAGCCTAACCCATTTTTGGATTAGGCTTTTTTGTTTTAGAGTGTGAAAATGAATTCCTGAGATTTGCTTGGGTGTTCCGATGGATTCTGGGGAATGACGAACCCGACCTCCTTCACCTCGTTTGACTATTGAAAGAATTAAACCCAAATAGTAATGATAGCAAAACCAAATGACTGGGTCTTCAGTGACCCAAGACTAAAAGAAATGAAACAGGAATACGAGGCCTACACGGAAGAGGATTTTAAAGTCTGGAAAATTTTGTTTGAAAGACAGATTGTCAATCTTCCCGACGCAGCAACAAAAGCCTATCTGGAAGGGATCAAAGAAATCAATTTTTCTTCGGATCGTATCGCTGATTTTGAGGAGGTGAACCAAAAATTGGCCAATACTACGGGTTGGGCCATACAGGTTGTCCCTGGTTTGATCGATGATGACCTGTTTTTTGGCTTGATGTTCAACAAGCGTTTCCCTTCTTCCACTTGGTTGAGGAAAATGGAGCAGTTGGATTATCTGGAAGAGCCGGACATGTTTCATGATGCTTTTGCCCATATGCCCATGCTTACCAATCAGCCTTATGTTGATTTTCTCCAGCAATTGAGTGGAATAGCATTGAAGCACATTGACAATAAAATGGCAATCGAATTGATCTCCAGGATTTACTGGTTTACCATTGAGTTTGGCTTGATCAGAGAAGAGGGGGAATTGAAAATCTACGGTGCCGGAATTTTGAGTTCTGCTGGAGAAACCAAATTCAGTCTTTCGGAGGAGCCCGCCCATTATCAGTACGATGTCCGAAAAATATTGAATACACCTTATTGGAAAAATAAATTCCAAGACAAATATTTCATCATAGAAAGCTATGAGCAATTGTTTGCCTCATTGCCCGAAATAGAATCTGCGTTGGAGGAAATGCTGGAAGAGTTGACAAACAAGGAACAGAAAATCAATTGAGTCAAGCAACCTATGGGTTTTTCAAAAATAAATCGTTTGGATTGAAAATTCCAAACGATTTATTTTACCAATACAACTTAAACTTTAACAGACAGGAGATTTTCTCCTTTGATATTTATCAATACTTGCCCGATTAAATGAAAGTAGCAGTCATAAAATACAATTCAGGGAATGTGCAATCCGTCCTATATGCTTTGGAACGTTTGGGGGCAGAAGCTGTACTTACCGATGAGGTGGATGAGATCACCAAGGCAGACAAGGTCATTTTTCCCGGTCAGGGAGAAGCCAGCACCGCGATGCATTATCTCAAGGAAAGGAACCTTGACAAACTTATCCCTAATTTGAAACAACCTTTTTTCGGGGTTTGTCTGGGACTTCAATTGCTTTGTTCGCATTCGGAGGAAAACAATACCCCATGTCTGGGAGTATTTCCGGTGAAGGTCAAAAAATTCCTTCCCGAAAGCTATGCAGAATCCAAAGTGCCTCACGTCGGCTGGAACAATCTTTTTGACTTGAAGTCACCTTTGTTGAAGGGCTTGGATGACGAATCCTTTGTGTATTATGTCCATAGTTTTTATGCAGAACTGAGTGAATTTACCATTGCCCAAACCCACTATATCAAAGATTTCTCGGCATTGCTTCATCGGGATAATTTCTATGCCATGCAGGCACACCCCGAGAAAAGTGGCTTGGTGGGAGAAAAGATTCTGAGCAACTTTCTAAAACTATAACAGAACATTCGAAAATCAGAAGGACCCATTTAAAGGCTGGGGGAATCCTCGGCGTTTTGACTTGTCTGTCTTTCGAAAAAACATACATTCTACTCAATGGAAATCATACCCGCAATAGATATCATCGACGGCAAATGTGTCCGTCTTACGCAAGGAGATTATTTACAGAAAAAGGAATATTCGGATAGTCCTCTGCTTATGGCCAGAAGGTTTGAGGATGTCGGGATCAAAAGACTACACCTCGTGGACCTCGATGGGGCCAAAGCCAAAAAAATCATCAACCGGGAAGTTCTAAAAACAATTGCGGAGAATACCAGCCTTCAGATTGATTTTGGCGGTGGCGTTCAGTCCGATGTGGATATCGCATTGGCTTTTCAGCTTGGTGCCAAACAAGTCACGGGTGGAAGTGTCGCGGTGAAGAATCCCGAATTGTTCAATTCATGGATCAGCGTTCATGGCGGCGATAAAATCATTCTCGGGGCAGATGCCAAGGACCGAAAAATAGCCATTTCCGGTTGGGAAGAGACGACACAGGAGGACCTGATCGATTTCATCAAAGCCTACCATGCCAAGGGGATTCAATATGTGATCTGCACAGATGTTGCCAAGGATGGCTTGCTTCAAGGGCCCTCTATGGAACTCTACAGGGACATTCTTCAGGAAATTCCCGGGATCAAACTCATCGCCAGTGGAGGAGTTGCCAGTGTTTCGGATTTGGAGGAATTGGAAAAAATGGGCGTTTTCGGAACCATTGTGGGAAAAGCCTACTATGAAGGCCGCATAAGTTTGGAAGAATTGGCATCCTTTCAGAAAAACAATTAAAAAGCACAAAATAAGTCCAGTTCCCTCTTAGGATCTTGTACTTAAGACTTTGTACCCTTTGTTCAGATTTTGCATTTACAAAAATATGTTGACAAAAAGAATCATCCCCTGCTTGGATATCAAGGAAGGCAGAACCGTAAAAGGAGTCAATTTCATCCAATTGAGGGATGCGGGGGATCCGGTCGAGTTGGCCAAAATCTACTCCGACGAAGGAGCAGATGAGTTGGTTTTCCTGGACATCACCGCTACAGTGGACAAGCGGAAAACATTGGTGGAGCTGGTGACGAAAGTGGCCAAGGCCATCAACATTCCGTTTACAGTTGGCGGAGGAATTTCCACCGTGGAGGATGTCAAGGTTTTGCTCAACGCCGGCGCGGACAAAATATCGATCAACTCAGCCGCTGTCAAAAACCCGGGAATCATCAATGAAATGGCGCGGGAGTTCGGCAGTCAGTGTATTGTGGTTGCCATCGATACCCGAAATGTAGATGGGATCGACTTTGTCCATACCCATGGAGGAAGAACGCCAACTCTTCTGGTCACCCAGAAATGGGCGCAGGAAGTTTGTGATCGGGGAGCAGGAGAGATCCTTTTGACATCCATGGATCATGACGGAACCAAGTCAGGTTTTGCCAATGAAATCACTGCCGAGATTTCGGCGATGCTGTCCATTCCCGTCATCGCTTCCGGAGGCGCGGGCAATATGGCCGACTTCAAGGATGTATTTACCTTTGGAAAAGCAGATGCCGCCTTGGCTGCCAGCATTTTCCATTTCAAGGAAATCCCGATACCGGAGTTGAAAAAATACCTCGACAAAGAAGGTCTGCCCATCAGAAGCCAATAGGTTGGCGCTTTCCCCGGTTTTCGGGACGGCTTTTTCAGTTGGTGAAGGTTTGAATAGGGAAATTAATTTCTGGATTTCTTAACCCAAACCAACAAATTGAAAATAGTCACCGCAAAAATACCCTGAAAAACAACCGGAATTGACCTTCGTATTCTGATTCATTTCTATCTTGCGGAGCAAAACCACAATTCAATATTTGCCGAAGGCACAATCCCTATAATTCATGCCAAAAGCAAATAGTATCAATAGACGCATTTCTTCTTACAATCCGAATGAATAATTTAACGATAGATTTCAAAAAAGTAGACGGCCTCGTGCCTTGTATCATCCAAGATGAGTCCTCCCAAAAGGTCTTGATGCTTGGGTACATGAACCAAGAAGCCATCGACAAAACGATAGAAACCGGAAAAGTGACTTTTTTCAGCAGGACCAAACAGCGGATTTGGACCAAGGGAGAGACTTCCGGGAATTTCCTGATGGTGAAATCCATCAAAATCGACTGTGATCAGGATACCCTTTTGATCAAAGCGGAGCCACTGGGACCGGTTTGTCACAAAGGTGACGATACCTGTTTTGAGGAGACCAATCGTTCCAAGACCTTTTTCATCGATGATTTGAGAACCATCATCAAGGACAGGAAAAACAATCCCACAGACAAATCTTATACCGCTTCGCTTTTTGCCAAAGGCATCAACAAAATCGCCCAGAAAGTGGGGGAGGAAGCGGTGGAAATTGTCATTGAAGCCAAGGACGACAACAAAGATTTGTTTCTCGGTGAAGCGGCAGACTTGATGTTTCACTACCTGATTCTGCTGGAAGCCAAGAATATTGAACTGGATGAGGTGATGGAAGTATTGATTGAGCGGCACAAAAAGAAATAGAAATCAGGGATTGGATTTCCGCTAGCTGGATAGAATTCACCAAATCATTTCCAATCCCAAAGGACAATGCTCCATTCTTCACTCAGGGGATCGGTGTAGCGATGGATTTCAGTGAAACCTACCCGCTGATGGGCTTTGAGTGAACGGTGGTTGCGGGTACTGACTTCGGTAATGGCAAAATCATAGTCCTGTTTGAAGGTATCCCGATAGTATTGGTAACCCTTGTCAAAGATCCCATTGCCCCGGTAGTGTTGGCCTACACAAACTTGTCCTACAACCAGATATTGGTATTCGGAGATTTTTTTACCTTTGAAATCAATTTTTTCAAAAAGATCAAACATCGGGATAAGGACTGGGACATCTTCCTTACAATCTACGGTCATCGCCAACACATATGCGGCCACAGCATCACCACCCATACCGATGACATGCGGGGCAAAATCATTCATTTTCTTGAGGTCTTCGAAACTGTGCAAGACATAGAGGAATCCCTGATCCAGGGAATTTAGACTGTGGATATGGTTTTCCTGCTGGAGTTTCAGGATGCCCAACAAATCTGAATCGGACAGGGCGGTTTTGAAGTTGATGGGATCCATGAAAGTGTAATCGATCAATGAGGTTTCTACTGTCCAATTTAGCAGATAAATTTGGAATTTTATTCTGTCATTTGAGGGGTGGAATTGAATTTTATTTTTTATAAAAAAGCCGATTTACCACAGGGCTGAAATTTCAGAATTATGATTTCCCGATTTTGTACAAGCAGTATTGATTTTGTAAGAATTGGGTTGAAAGACCAAATTCCCCAGTATTGGGCAAAAGGAGAGGACCGTTTAACCCGAAACATGCATTAGACTTCCTGTTAGGATTGTAACTAAAAGAAAATCAGAATATTGTGGTAAAAATGTATCATCCAATATGGTGAAGTCAAAAACAGAAAACAACCGACTGATTATTAAGCAATCTCAGACCGGAATAGAATTGATATTGCATAAAACGGGTTTAAGGATCTTTTCATTACGAGTACTAAAGCGATACCTGTTTGGAATTGATGGACATAAATGTTCTTTAAAAAAAACCTGTTTTTAATTATGCCCAATTGTGGAAGTGATATTTTTTTCAAAGAAATGGGCCGGCAGGCTGAAGAAATCCAAGATTCTGAGTTTTCAAAGGTCCATTGGTTTATTGGCAAGGTAGCGGACATCCATTGTCCTGTTTCAGGCAAATAAATTGAATATTCGATTCTAGCCAAACTTCAGCACAAAAACAGTTTTTACGTTGGGCTCTGAAACCACTTCAAGGTTTCCTTTGTGCAGGTTCATGATTTGTCTGGAAATGGCAAGTCCAATGCCGCTACCGGATTTTTTGGTGGTGTAAAATGGAACAAAAATTCTTTCCAAAGCCTCAGGTACGATTCCTTCTCCATGGTCGATGACCTGGATATATGGAATGGAATGGTTGTCAATCCCAGCGATTAGCATGATATTTCTGTTTTCGGCCTTTTCCATTGCTTCCTTGGCATTCTTGATGAGGTTGATCAAGATCATCTGTATAAGTTCCAAATCTGCCATTATTTCCAATTCGGCGGGATTTACCGTACAACTTAATTTGATATTGGCATTTGCCAGATCTTCTTTCAGCAATACATAAAGCTTTTCAAAGAGCGCCTTTGCCCGGAATTTCGCTAAGATAGGCACTGGAATATTCGTGTAATCCCGGTAAGCATTTACAAAATCAACGAGTCCCGCACTTCTTTTGGAGATGGTTTCCAGACCTTCACTGAGGTCTAAATAACTCTCTTTGTTCAGTTTCAAAGCATCTTCTTCCTCGACCACATCTTCTTCCAATATGGTTCCCAAAGAATTGGCCAGACTGGCAATGGGGGTCATGGAGTTCATGATCTCGTGACGCAATACCTTCGTCAGGTTTTGCCAGGCCTGTAATTCGTTTTTCTGCAATTCAGATTTGATGTTCTGAAAGGAGAGGAGCGTCCAACTTGTACCCTCTTTTTTGAAGGCTGCAGATTGGACATTGAGATGGAGATCAGAATTGATTTTCATGGAAAATGAACCCTCGGGCTTGAGTTGCAAGACACTGTTCAACAAGTCCACAGACAATTTCCCCAAATCCCCAATGTCCTTGAATTGATGGATCTGCAACAGCTGCTTGGCTGCCCCGTTGATGACGCCGATTTTCCCTTCACTATCAAATGAAAGGATTCCAGTATTGATATGTTGGATCATGATTTGGAGGAAAAGCATATTTTCCTCCTTTTCTGCCCGCGTTTTTTTGAAAGCCTCGATCACCTCATTGAAGGACACATTCATCTCCTTGAAGGAACTTCCGAGTTTGCTGTCCTTTGTAAAGGAGGAAGAAAAATCAGAGTAGCGAATGGATTCCAAAAACCTGGTGATTTTTCTGTTGGTGGTATTTCCGTAGGAGATCAAATTGATCACCTGGAAAATGACAATAACAGAAAAAAGTGTCGCCTGAACAATGGATTGCTCTTTGATAAAAAAATACATTCCGATATATACCATGGCGCAGATCAGAATGATCCGTGAAATGATACCAAAAGCAAACGACTTAAAGCCCATATCTTTCCAGTCTTCGGTACAATGATGACCGTGTAAGTCCCAATTCTTCTGCGGCACGTGTGATATGTCCATTGTGTTTGTGAAGTGCCTTTCGAATCAGGATCTTTTCCACGTCCTCTATATTCAGATGGTCCAGGCTGACCAAATCCTCCTGTTTCTCCATCATTATTGCTTTTTGGATAAAAAGATCCTCCGGCTGGAGTACACTGTGGTTGGTCATGATGACTGCACGCTCTATGCTGTGCTGCAGCTCCCTGATATTCCCGGGCCAATGGTATTTTTGCATTCTTTTGATCAGGGCTTCACTTGCCTTTCGAATGTCCTTGTTGTATTTTTTTGAATAGAGCTCAATAAAATGATTGGCCAATAATGGAATGTCTTCCAAGCGTTCTTTGAGCGAAGGCAAACGGATTTCAATCGTGTTGATCCTATAGAGAAGATCCTGCCTAAAAGTGTTTTCAAAGATCATACTATTGATAGGCATATTGGTGGCCGAAATCAGCCTGATATTTATCTGCACGGGTTTGTTGGATCCTACCCGTGTCACTTCTCTGTTTTGGAGCGCTGCCAAAAGTTTTGCCTGCAGGGGCAAGGGTAAATTCCCTATTTCATCCAGGAACAAGGTTCCTTTGTTGGCCTGTTCAAATCGACCTGTACGGTCTTCTTTGGCATCGGTAAAGGCCCCTTTTTTATGTCCAAAAAGTTCGGATTCAAACAAAGTGCTTGTGATAGATCCCAAATCCACGCCGACGAATGCTTCTCGGTGCCTTTTGGAATGTCTGTGGATTGCCCTGGCAATGAGTTCCTTTCCTGTTCCGTTTTCTCCCAAAATCAATACATTGGCATCCGTTCCTGCAACGCGTTCAATGGTTTCGAAAACCTTTTGCATGACGGCACTTTGCCCGATGATGTCTTTGAACTTGCGGTCAATGTCTTGATACAGTTGTTGGTTCTGGTTTCTCAACTCATGGACCTCCATTTTGGATTGCCGCAACTGCAAGGCAGCATTCAAGGTGGCCAAAAGCTTTTCGTTTTCCCAAGGCTTGAGCACAAAGTCAGTGGCCCCTTCCTTGATTGCTTTTACCGCTGTATTGACGTCGCCATATGCCGTGATCAGCACAACGACGGCGGACGAATCCAAGGTCAATATTCTGTCCAGCCAATAGAAACCTTCCTGACCGCTGCTGACATCCTTGGTAAAATTCATATCCAACAGGATTACATCATATTGCTCATTCACCATCAGGATGGGCAATAAATCCGGATTCGTCTCCGTATCGACTTGGCCAAAATGCCTTTTCAAAAAGATTTTGGCAGCTTTCAACAAGTCCTCATTGTCATCGACAACAAGTATTTTACCTGATTTTTGTTCTTTCATAGGTGCATTGAAAAGGGGGAAATGGAAGACCTTAGACCGAAAATGTTCCTTGAATTAACCCGAAATAGGCAATGGGTTTCCAAATAGGTTTGAAGTTGAAAGAAAATCAGACTATTTGGAGAATAACGCATTTCACCGATGTGGTGAAGGAAATACTTGTAGATAACGGACTGGTTTTTAATCAATTTTTGGATGGAATAGAATTGGTTATGCATATACGGGTTTAATGTTTTCGGATTCCTTGCATCGGTCATTATGGATACTGCTTTTTGATTTGCTTGATGGAAAGATTTCTTTTACCATTCTCCCTTCATTTTGCCAATTCCTATACCGAAATGATCCAATTGGAGAAAATAATACCAAATGACGCCAAGAGGCTTAATTTAACCCTTTTTTGGTGCTAAATATTGGACGCCCCGATTTTTGAATTGTCCATGTAAACAAAATTTTGGTCGCTGGCGGACAAATTTGTTCGAAAAAAACGGGGCTAAATATGGAAATAGTTCTTATTCAGGTCAAATTCATGGTTTTTGGCATGGCATATTAATTGGCAATGGGATATCATCTGAATTAATCAGCTTGAATAAAATGGATCGAAAAATAGAGAAGAAGATTTGGACACCTAAATTCATCGCCTTGGTCGCAGCGGGTTTCCTTCTGCTGGGTTTTGTCGTGTACCAATTGGTTTTTGCAGATGGCCGGTCATCCATGAACGTAAGCATGGAGAGGATCACGATTGCGACAGTAATTGAATCTGAGTTCACGGATTATATTCCGGTGAGCGGGAACATAGAACCTGGTGAGGTTTTTTTCCTGGATGCACTGGAAGGTGGGAATATCCAGAAAGTGGTAAGAGAGTCTGGAGCCATGGTCAACATTGGAGATACCATTTTGATCATGAACAATTCCAATCTTCAACTGGACGTGATGCAGCGCGAAACCGACCTTTATTTTCAGATCAACAACCTTAGGCAAACCAGATTGCTTTTGGACCAAAACAATCTCCAACAACAAGGGCAATTGGCGGAAATCGATTACCAAATCAACCTGCTGAAACCCCAATATGAACGTTTTAAAACCCTTCATTCGAAAAAATTGATTTCAGATCGGGAATTGGAAGAGGTAAAGGAGCAATATGAATACAATGTGAAAAGGCAAAAACTTACCTATGAATCCTTCAGAAATGATTCCATGGCTCGGTCCATCCAGAAGCGACAACTGCGGGATTCTGAGGCAAGAATGGAACAATCCCTTTCCGGAGTGGGGCATATTTTGGATAATTTGGTGGTTAGGGCGCCGATTAATGGACAACTTTCAACCGAGCAGATCGAAGTAGGACAATCCATCAGTGCAGGACAGCGGTATGGACAAATTGATATTTTGGATCGGTTTAAAGTCCGCGTTCCAATCGACGAACTGTACTTGCCTCGGATCAATTTGGGTCTGAGGGGCACTTTCACCTTTTCCGGAAACAATTATGAACTTGAAATCAACAAAATCTATCCAACCGTAAGTGCCGGGAGATTCGAAGTCGACATGATATTTACAGGAGATGTCCCGACAGGAATCAGAAGGGGACAGACCGTTAGGATCCGCTTGGAACTTGGTGAAAGCGAGCAGGCATTGCTCTTGCCGACCGGAGGATTTTACAAAGACACAGGGGGGAATTGGGTTTTCGTAGTCAATCCCCAAACCGGAAAAGCGGAAAGAAGAAACATCAGACTCGGCCGCAAAAACCCCGAACACTATGAAGTCCTAGAAGGACTCAGCGCAGGAGAAAAAGTGATCGTCTCAGGCTATGAGAATTTCGGGAAGAATGAGGTGTTGAATTTGAAGTAGGGGGGGGAGACGGGAGTTGGAAGACGGAAGACTGGAGACGGAAGACTGGAAACGGGAGACGGGAGATAGGTGATGAATTTGGGATGACCGAGTTACTGAATAAGGGATTGTACATGGAATAAGTGGTGTTTTCATTTTAGAATTCTGATTACAGTTTATATATAAATAAACGTTTAAGTTAATTGCTTCAGCATAAAGAGTTTGTAGTAAATGGTAGATTGATTATCTAAAACCATTTTCAAAACAACAAGCTGATACTTATGAAATTTAAATTTGAGAAATTAATCATTTGGCAGAAGGCCATGGATTTCGGGGAGCATATCCATCAATTGGTGCTGAAATTTCCGAATTATGAAATGTTCGGATTATCATCTCAATCACGGCGTGCCGCAGATTCCATTGCTTTGAATCTTGCGGAAGGTTCCATTGATCAGTCTAATCCCGAACAAAAAAGATTTGTGGCATATTCCATTAGGTCATTGGCTGAAGTAATCACATGTTTACACAAGTCCAAAAGGCGAAATTATATTACTGAGGATGAATTTGAATGCATTTATGAGGAAGCCTTTAATCTCATGAATATGATGGTAAGTTTTAAAAGAAGTATCAAATAAATAATCAATTCCTTGGAAGAATAAATGTTATCAAAACGCCAATTTAAACTGGAACGAGACAAAAAGTGTCAACTAAAATCAGGCAATGTTATTCCGTCTTCCGTCTCCTGTCTTCCGTCCTAAACAATTAAAATCCTAAATCAGCATTCCATGCAAAACATCATCAAAACCGTCAATCTCCGTAAGCTCTACACCACTGAGGAAGTAGAAACCACAGCTTTGGATGATATCCAAATCGAAATCAAAAAAGGGGAATTTGTGGCCATTATGGGACCCTCGGGTTGTGGCAAATCAACTTTGCTCAACATCATTGGTTTACTCGACAACCCGGATTCGGGGGAGTATTATTTCCTTGAAAAGGAAGTGGCCCGGTTTTCAGAAAGACAACGGTCTCAACTCCGAAAAGGCAATATCGGATTTGTGTTCCAGAGCTTTAACCTGATCGATGAACTGACCTGCTTCGAAAATGTGGAACTTCCGCTTCTCTACCTGAAAGTTCCGGCTGACGAAAGGAAGCAAAAGGTGGAAGCAGTCCTCACCCGCATGAACATCATGCATCGGAAGGACCATTTTCCCCAGCAACTATCCGGCGGACAGCAGCAAAGAGTTGCCATTGCCCGTGCCATTGTGGCCAAACCTTCCGTAATCCTGGCCGATGAACCTACGGGTAACCTGGATTCTGCAAACGGCGAAGAAGTGATGAGGCTTTTGGAGGAACTGAACAACGAAGGGACCACCATCGTGATGGTGACCCATTCTCCCCACGACGCCAACTATGCCCACCGCATCATCAACCTGTTTGATGGGAAAGTGGTGACGGAAAATATCAGGGAGCAATTTCATATTTGATTGAGATAGACAAATGGCAAATGAGGGGGAATAGGTTTTTTCCAAATTCCCCATCGGTCATCTGTCTTTTAATTTACATCTGTCATTTCTTCACCGTTTCCAGACCACTATGTTCACCAACTATCTAAAAATCGCATTAAGGGGCTTTAAGAGGCAAAAGCACATCTTTTTGATCAATTTATTTGGTTTGGCTTTTGGAATGGCTTCTTTGATTCTTATTCTCCTTTGGGTAGCGGATGAATGGCAGGTCAACCGGGGTTTTCCAAATGGATCGGAAATCGTGCAGATCATGACCAACCACGACAATTCCGGTGGTATGGTAACTTGGGATTCAGGTCCTGGTTTGCTTCCCGAATCGTTGGAAAAGAATTTTTCGCAAGTGAAAATGGCGGCTGCTGCATCATCCTTTATACCGGACGTTTCATTCAAATTAGATGAAAAGGAAATAATCCAAAGCGGAAAATTTGTTGATCCCAATTACTTTGAAATCTTCAGTTTGGAGGTTTTGGAAGGCAATGAACATCCTCTTACTGACATCAATTCCATTGCTCTTTCGGAATCAATGGCAGTCCAATTATTTGGGTCTGTTTCGGCAGCGTTGGGGAAATCACTAGATTGGAAAGTGTTTGACTTTACCAATTATGTGCAGGTGGATGCAGTTTACAAAGACTTTTCAAATCAATCGATCCATAAACCTGGGTTTTTGCTTCCTTTTGACTACTTCAGAAAAATGCTTGGTCAGGGGATCCATTGGGACAACCACAATACAGAAACCTATCTATTGCTGACCGAAAACACTGATTTAACCGATTTCAATGCACAGATTGGAGGTCATATCCAATCCAATCTGGCTACTTCCAATGTGACGATTTTTGCCCAACCCTATCAGGATAGATACTTGTTTGCAAAATACGAAGATGGAAAGATCGCCGGTGGCAGGATTGATTACATCAGGCTTTTTCTTGCCATTGCATTGTTCATTTTGATCATTGCCTGTATTAATTTTGTGAACCTGGCCACTGCCCGTGCGATGACCCGTCAAAAGGAAATCGGAGTCAAAAAAACATTGGGAGTGGGGAAATTTGCCCTTTGGTCACAGTTTATGACTGAGTCCCTTTTACTTTCATTTTTCGGATTGGCTTTGGCAATAGTTCTGGTTTTTTTGGCACAACCTTTCTTCAACAGCATCACGGCCAAAGAGATAAATTTGGTTTTCAATGGGTATTCAATCTCCTTTTTGGTAGGAGTATGGTTGATTACAGGTTTTTTGGCAGGAATTTATCCCTCTTTTTATCTTAGCAAGTTCAAGCCCATTGCCGTGCTGAAAGCTCAGGAAAAGGGAAGTATCAAAGAATTGATTGCGAGAAAGGGGCTAGTTGTGTTTCAGTTCACGCTTTCCCTGCTCTTGATTATCGGGGTTTTGGTTCTGGACAGGCAAATGGATTTTATCCAAAACCAAAGTTTGGGCTACCGACAAGACCATTTGTTGGAGATCAAACCGGGAGGCTTGGGCACGGATCAGTTACAATCTTTTTTGACGGAAACAAAAAGAATACCTGACATCGTGAATGCATCCAGTATTTCCCATCCTTTGGTTGGGCTTAGGAGTGCCACGATTGGGTTGTCATGGGAAGGGAAAAATCCCAATGAGGAAGTTAAGTTTGAGAACATCACCGTGGATATCGGATTGATCGAGACCATGGGTTTTGAAATGGCTGAAGGAAGACCCTTTTCGATTGATTTTGGGGAGGAAAAAAGCAAAATAATTTTGAATGAGGCTGCCGTCAAGGTTATTGGAATGCTAGATCCAGTAGGCAAAACAATAAACCTTTGGGGCAAGGACATGGAAGTGATCGGTATTGTAAAAGACTTCCATTTTGAGTCTTTGAAAGAAACTGTGAAACCGGCATTCCTAAAGTATGACAACAGCTTTGTGGAAAAAATCATGGTCCGCCTCAATGCCGAAAATCAGAACGAAACGATCAAAAAAATAGAAGAACTTTACCGTGGATTCAGCGCGTCTGCCATGGATTATGCTTTCATGGATGAGGATTACCAATCCTTGTATCAAGCGGAACAAAGGACCGCCTTGCTCGTCAAATATTTTGGCAGTATTGCGATTTTCTTGTCATGCCTCGGACTTTTTGGATTGGTGACTTTTACCGCAGAGCGAAGGAAAAAAGAGATTGGAGTAAGGAAGGTCATGGGCGCCTCAGTCCTTAGTATTTTGGGATTGATTACAATGGATTTTATTCAGTTGGTGATGTGGGCTGTTTTTTTGGGAGTCCCGATTGGGTGGTATTTCTCTTCAAAATGGCTACAAACTTATGCCTTCCAGACTCACCTGAGTGGTTGGCTATTTGCCGGATCTGCGGCAATTTTATTGGTTATGGCACTGATTACCGTCAGTTTTCAGGCTTTCAAAGCAGCTTCCACCAATCCGGTTAATTCCCTGAGTTCCGAGTGATCATCTTATATCTGTTTTCAGCCTGAAGATGAACCAAATCTATATAAACGATACCCACTATGTTTAAAAACTATCTCAAAATCGCATTAAGAGGTTTTTTCAAGCAAAAATTGACCTTCTTTATCAACCTCTTCGGCTTGGCGCTGGGTCTTTGGGCAGCGATCCTGATTGGTCTTTGGGTCAAAAGTGAATTGAACATGAACCGTCATTTTACCGAAATCGATCAGGTTTACCGGATTATGGAACATCAGAGATACGGGTCTGATATTTTTACCACCACGTCTACGCCGGGGGTTTTGGCCAAGGAACTTAAGAATGTGTATCCCGAAGTAGAAAGGGCAGCTACTTTTTCATGGAATGAAGAGAATCTTTTCGTGAATGGAGAAACCAAAATCAAATTGGACGGACTATATGCGGGCGAAGATTACTTGCATATCCTCCAGTATGATATGCTTCACGGGGAACGGGAAACGGCACTTTCTGAGAAAAGCCATATTGTTTTGACCAAAGAAGCGGCTATCAAATTATTTGGAAAGACAGACATTGTTGGGGAATCGGTTTTGATGAAAGAGTCGGATGGGGAATCTTCATTTATAGTTCAGGGGGTTTTGGAATCTTTACCCACAACCAGCAACGACAATTTTGAATTTTTACTTCCCTTTGAATTTTTGTCAGACAAAGGCTATAATTCCTGGATGAAAGATTGGGGAAACAATGGCCCAAGCACTATTGTGAAATTGAATAAGGAATCTGATTGGAAAGCTTTTTCGGCTAAACTCGAAAATTTTATACTAGAGCGAAACGCGGGCAGCAATGTCAAGCTTTTTGCCTATCCACAAAAAGAATTGTACCTCCATGGCAAATTCAAAGATGGGATCCAGCAAGGTGGAAGAATTGAGTATGTGAAGTTATTCTCCTTAATCGGATTGTTTGTGTTGCTGATCGCCTGTATCAATTTCATGAATCTTTCTACAGCAAAATCCCAAAAAAGGGCGAAGGAAGTTGGGGTTAGAAAAGTGGTAGGTGCCGAAAAAGGTGCCTTGGTCAAACAGTTTTTGAGTGAGTCGCTCCTGATTACTTTGTTTTCTTCCATCTTGGCATTGTTGCTCGTGGAGCTGACTTTACCGGTATTCAATGAGCTGACCGGAAAAACCATGCAAATCCCTTATGTGGATGCGTATTTCTGGATGCAATATCTTGGTGTTATTCTGGTTACCGGGCTGGTTGCGGGGAGCTATCCTGCTTTTTACCTCTCTGCGACCAAGGTGGTTTCTGTTTTCAGAAGCCATAGCAAGTCAAGCAAAGGCGTTGTTATTGCGCGTAAAGGTTTGGTTTTGTTCCAGTTTATTTTGGCCACCATTCTGATAGTTTCCACAGTGGTGGTTTATCAACAGATCAGTTTCGCCCTGAACCAGAATTTGGGATATGACAAAGAACAGCTTTTGGTGGTGCCGCTGGAAGGGAGGCTGATGGATAATTATGAAGTATTTAAAAATCGGATTGATCTAAACCCTGGGGTTCAGTCGATCAGCAGGTCCACGCATTCTATGCTGGGTAGGAATTCCAATACGGGGGGCGTCAACTGGGAAGGAAAAGACCCTGACTTCTCAGCCCTTTTTGAAATTATGCGGGTAGATTATGGTTTTTTGGGTACGATGGGATTCCAGTTGATCAAAGGAGAGGATTTCTCCAAAGATAAAGGAGCAGATTCCATCCAAGGTGCGATTATCAATAAAAGAGCCTATGAACTGATTACTGAAAACAATCCCGAAGCGGTGTCATTCACTCTTTGGGGTTCGGACAGAACGATAACCGGCGTAGTTGAGGACTTTCACTTTCAAAGTTTTCATCAAGTGATGGAGCCTGCTATCCTTTTGCTGGATCCTACTTTTGCGAGTCGTGCGTTTATTAAAGTTGGGACGGCAGATATTCAAAACACGATTGCTTCTATCAGAGGTATCGCGGAGGAAATCAACCCGGATTTCCCTTTTCAATATACTTTTATGGATGAAAATTATGCGCGAATGTACCATGAGGATGTGAGGATCAGGGATTTGGCGAAGTACTTCAGTATCCTGACGATATTAATTTCCTGCCTGGGATTGTTCGGTTTATCCGCGCACATTGCCGAGCAAAAAACAAAAGAAATCGGAATCCGAAAAGTATTGGGAGCATCCACTTTATCTATCCTAAATGTCATCAATAGGGAATTTATCACCATTGTTGCTGTTTCTATTGTCATCGGCTCCGGGGTGGGATATTGGTTGATGCAGGATTGGTTGTCAGGATATGCTTACAAGATCGATTTTGAATGGTGGTTTATCCCATTGGCTGCAGGCGTGATTTTATCCATCGCCTACCTGACGGTCACCATGCAGGCACTCAAAGCAGCACAAATCAATCCGGTGGATTCACTGAAAGGGGAATGATAGAGGAAAAAGAATTTTACCCCTGTGATGCAGTGTCATTTCTGCTGAAGGCTGAAATCACTTAATAATCAGTCGGTTGTTCACTGGTTTTGTCTTCACGATAGCGGTTTGCCGACTTATTCACCCAATTGTCTGATTTTCTTGTGGTTTCAACACCATTTAGAAACAAAATGTATATTTCGGGATTAATTGATGGCGAAGGTGTATTGGTTGTTTTCGCTTCAAAAAGGTGCATCTGTTTTCAAACTCTTCGCCATTTAGGGATTGAAAGCAAATGCCCTTTGGGTTTTATTGTACGATAATAAAAATAACCGATTCCATATTTGGTATGCTTTATCAGGTAACCTGAAATCTTTTATGTTAAAAGTATCGACCTGGAGAAATAAAGAACAGCAAAAAAGGCCGATGATTAAGGACTTTCAATCTGTAACAGGTTTGCCTAACAAGGATTTAATTCATGGCACAGTGTAGGATTATTGCAATAGGTGAATCAGGTAATTCTCTATATCATTCATTTTTCTTTTCCCTTTCTTTTTTCTCAATTCTTTTTTTTATTTCCTTCCTCCAAATCAGATAGAGTATAAAAATGATCAACGGAATGACAATGAATATCACCACATTACTGGTCTCTGAAAAATCCACCGGACCTCTGGGTTTTGGGATTTCACGCTGTGTTTGGGCGATGGATTGAAATACCGTGAGGATTGAAAAGAAGAACATCAGCAGTGCTATGGGGTAAAATTTCTCGAGTGCTTTCATTTTTATTTGATATGGGTATTCCTTGATAGGATCATCCGCTATTGTATCCGTAAAATATATTGTCTGCTACTGAAAATAATTTGGGGACGAAACTGCCAATTAAGGTTCCTAGCAGGGATCTTCTGGGTTTTGGTAGCCACTATTGGCAATATTGCGCAAATACATCTTGCCTAATATACCGAAAAAATCATTTTCTATGAAATCGAATTGTCATTCCTTTAACCCGAAATATGCTTTAGGTTTCCAAATGAGATCGAAACTGAAAGAAAACCAGCCTATTGGGAGACTAATTTTTGAGATCAATTGGGTGAAGTCAAAAACAATCAGCAAATAATTGAACATCAGTTCATAATAATATTGAATTGAGTTCTTAATGCATAAAACGGGTTTAACAAACTAAAACACTGCAACCGCAACCGGTTTGAATTAAATCCGTAATTTGAACTTAAAACCTTCAAAGCTATGAAATCCATTCTGCCTTTAGTTTTCTTTTTGTTCGCGGTCGTCTTCAACACCAATGCCCAGATAAATGCTGTATGGTCAATTCCAAAGCAGGAACTTATTTTTGGAGACAAACAGGCAGAAATGGCTAAAATGTGGATTGATCCGGGATTTAGATTTGCGGACATCGAATTTCAAGATAAATCCTTTCGGGTTTTTTTTCACAGGAATAAACCAATATTAAAAAAGGCAAGAATAGTGGATAATGAAACCCAGATGGAGGTGGCAAGAGGTAGGGGTGATTTTTTTTGGGGATCGGCCCGTTTCATTTTTGAGACTGGTGAAAATATCAAGGTATTGCGAAAGAGAAATCCAAATGGGTATGAAATCATAGGGCCATACGGGACACTTTTTAAAGTTGAAAATCATGGAATCAGTCCGGTCAAGATTTTTAATGAAAAGGATTTTCTTGCACAGGCTTTTTTCATATTTGATAGGATCAAGGATACTCAGACCCCACCTGCTGAAGTTATTATGCAAATGAATCCAATACCGGCGTATTAGATAGGTGGATTTTTACCAATAAGGGGGATAAATAAATAAGCCAGTTAGCCAACAACTAAGCCCATTATGAAAACAAAAAGAATAGCAGTCAGCATGGGGATTTCTTTCGGAGTATTGGCAATTGGACTAATTGTATTTTTTTCCTTCAAAACTTCCATAAATAGACCGCAGGAACCATCAAAGCCATATCCATACTACACAGAAGAAGTTACTTTTGAAAACATCCAAGCCCAGGTCACCTTAGCTGGAACACTAACATTACCCTCGGCAGCAGGAAACTATCCGGCCGTTATTTTGATTTCCGGAAGCGGTGCCCAAAACAGAGATGAAGAAATTTCCGGGCATAAACCTTTCCTGATCATTGCAGACCATTTAACAAAACATGGAATAGCCGTTTTAAGGTATGACGACAGGGGTGTTGCAAAATCCACGGGTAACTTCAAAGAAGCAACAACTGCCGATTTTGCATCTGACGTTGCCAGTGCTGTAGATTTTCTAAAAACAAGGGTTGAGGTAGATAGAGACAAAATTGGGCTTATTGGACATAGTGAAGGAGGTTTAATTGCGCCTATGGTCGCATCTAATTCTAAAGATGTAAGTTTCATTGTTTTGCTTGCTGGTCCTGGAATTGAAATTAATAAAGTCCTTCTGACGCAGCAAGAATTAATTTCAAGGGCAGATGGTATTTCGGAATCTGACATAAAAGAATTTATACTACCAGTACACAAGAAGGCATTTAAAATGATATCAATGTCTACAGATGGTCGTACATTGAAAACTGACTTAGCTAGACTTATCGAAGAAACCTATGATATCACTCCTACTAACCTAATTTCGTTAAATATGACCAGGGAGCAGGTTGTATCAACTCAATCAGATAAGTGGTCATCGGAATGGTTTAGAAATTTCCTGAAGTACGATCCTGCAACAATACTAGAAAAGGTCACTTGTCCCATTCTAGCCTTAAATGGAGAAAAGGATTTGGTGGTGACACCTAAAGAGAATCTATCAGGAATTAGTAACGCACTAAAGAAGGGAGGAAATACAAACGTGACGGTCAGGGAGTTGCCAAATCTTAATCATCTTTTCCAGAACTGTGAAACGGGATCCCCTGCTGAGTATGCTAAGATTGAAGAAACATTTTCACCCATAGCATTAAAGGAAATGGCAGATTGGATTTTAAAGCAAGTAGAATAGTGCGTTGGCTAACATCACCTTGGATCCAGCGGGCGGATTGGTGTAAATATGAAAAGCAGTATATTTAAGAAGTTAGGAGTAATATTGAATCGAACGTTTCCGAATGCCTACCGTATCCAAGCTGAATCACGTTGGTATTGATTTCTGTCGCCTGCCTCGGGCTCCTCAAATTGGAAGAGCGATTTGAAATTCATTCCTCCTGACAAATTCAAGGGCATACCTTTTTGATTTCTTTGTGCAGCATTTTTTTGGTTGTTTTTCCAAATAATTCCGGGGAAAGATATCCTAATGAACAGTGGACTTGTGACCTATAATGGCACAATATGGTATGCTTTTTTCTAAAATGTGATGATTGGTTAGGAATTGAATTTCTATTTACACAAATTGAGACAATAGATTCAACCCATAACCTTAAACCTAATGAAAAATAATCGTCGACAATTTTTGCAGAAAATCGGACTGGGTACTGCCGGTATCGCTGCGGTACCTTTTGTGACACAAGCCTCCGTCACTTATTCTAAAAACATTGCCCCAGATGAAGATCAATTCCTCCAAATCGGGGATGAAATAGCGGTTGCGGAAACGGCATTTGGAAAGATACGGGGATATAAACTCAATGGTGTCTTTACTTTTTTGGGTGTGCCTTATGGAGACAATACTGCAGGGAAAAACCGTTTTATGGCGCCCCAAAAACCAGAGAAATGGGAAGGTGTCAAGGACACGATTTGGTGGGGAAATACTGCCCCACAGATCATGGACAATAGGTACGCCAATGTCCATTATTCCTTTGCCGATCACTGGAATTACGATGATGTCAGTGAAGATTGCCTGAAACTCAATGTTTGGACAAATGCCCTTGCGGACGGGAAAAAGCGTCCGGTCCTGGTCTGGCTTCACGGTGGAGGATTTACCAATGGCAATGGGATCGAACAGGATGGATACCACGGTGAAAATTTTGCCAAAAACGGTGACATGGTTTTTGTTTCCATCAACCACCGTCTAGGACCGATCGGATTCACGGATTTATCCGGGGTGGGAGGGAGTAAATACGCCAATTCCGGAAATGTGAGCATGTTGGACATCATCGCTTCCCTGCAATGGGTGAGGGAAAACATCGCCAACTTCGGCGGTGATCCGGGAAATGTCACCATCATGGGGCAGTCCGGTGGAGGGGCCAAGGTTACCGCAACGATGTCCATGCCAGCTGCAAAAGGATTGGTCCACAAAGGTATTGCGCTGAGTGGCAGCATGCTGACTGCCAATGACCAGGAATACAGCCGGAAATTGGGGCAATTTGTGATGGAAGAGGCGGGACTGTCACCTGCTAATTTGGATAAACTGCAGGAAATTCCTTGGAGGGAATACCTCGATGTCGCCAACAAAGCGATGGAAAGGATGCGGAAAGAGTTCCCACAAGTTGGCTTTAGGGGTGGTTTTGCTCCTGTGGCCGATGGGGTCAATATTCCAAAAGGTGAATTTTTCTCCAATTCAAACGGGCCAGAAGCCGAAATGCCTTTGATGATCTGCACCACTTTTCATGAGTGGAGTGCAACCAGGGCCAATCCGCAATTGGAAGCCATAGATCTGAATGGTGCCATTGAGCAACTTAAACCAAGGTTTGGGGACAAAACCTCCGAAATCGTCCATGCTTATCAAGCCAATTTCCCCTCAAAGAAACCTGCCGAAATCATGGCTTTGGTCGCCTCCAACCGCCAAGGTGCAGTCGCCTGTGGCAATGCCAAAGCCAAACAAAAGGCCCCGGTGTATATGGCTTGGTTTGGATGGGAACCCAATCTGTACAATGGCCGAATGCGTGCTTTCCATTGTATTGACATCTGTTTTTGGTTTGAAAATACAGACAGGATGTACACCCATACCGGTGGTGGAAAACGTCCCAAACAGTTGGCTGATAGGATGTCTTCTTCTCTCTTGGCCTTTATGAAAACAGGGAATCCCAATGCAGGAACATTGCCAAATTGGCCAAAATTTACGGCTGAAAAAGGTGAAACCATGGTGCTGAACGACACCTGTGAAGTCAAAAATGACCCGGATAGGATAGCAAGAATGACTTTGCCGCAGGCATAGAAAGTTATGATTTTAGCGTGAAATGGAATTCAAAAGATTGTCAGGAGCATCCCTGACAATCTTTCTTGCTTTTAGATCCTGCACCACGGAGTGTAAAATCTTTTATTTTCACTTTATAAACTTTTCAAGCTTTCGCCTGTCCCCGAAAATAATATGTTCGGCTTATTCCAGCGTATTGTTTTCAAATAGGTTGAAAATTTGAAAATCAATGATTTGCATTGGATTATCAAGTAGAAGAGGATATACAATTTCTTTCCCACTATTGGATTTTGCATCGTCCTTTTGGGAATACCAATTTTAATAAACTAATTGCTATAACCCATATCGCTATGCCCATTCCAACAGCGCCTGAAAAGCAGGATATCAATATGGAGGCGAACATCCATAACCGAAGGCAATCCCTCCAATACAAGGTGGAATTGTGTTACGGTGAGGATTGTAAAAACCGCAGGGTAACTGAGCGGACTGCATTTCAGAAATGCTTTCCAAAGAGAATCCCAATAGTCTGATTTTCTTTGGTTTCAACCCCAATGGTAAAGCCAATGGTTATTTCGTGTTTAAGGCAAAATGACGTGGGCAGCTCTGAATCAACTTTTGTTTCAAAGAATAAAAATTCACCAACCAACACTTTTTACTTTATCACGAATGAAAAAGTTTCGCCCGAATGCGGACAACTTTGTTCGCTATTTACAGCCTTATCCTTTACAAACCCTGAATCTAACGAATTTGAAGCCTTTTTGATTGGCACAGATCTGGTAAAAAGTCAATTAGGAATATAAAATTGATCTGGAAGATAGTCTGGGTACCAAACCAAAACAAAACATTGGCAATCCTGGCTGATTTCCTCAAGGGTGATTCATTAGGTTGCCTTCGAAACCCATGCCTATAGCCAAAGTTTGAAAAGATAAAACGAATTGAACATGTGGGAAAATTATTTTAAAGTTTCATTTCGAAACCTGACAAAACGGAAGCTTTATACAGGGATCAATATTTTGGGGCTGACAATTGCCATTGTGAGTTTTTTGACGATTTCTCTGTACATCCAACATGAATTGAGTTATGACAAAATGTACACAGATGCGGACAGGATTTATAAATTCAACCAAGAGTTTGTGGCAGCTGGGGAAAGCCAATTTGCAGGAACAACACCCTCCCAATTGGTTCCCACATTGATGGAGGAAATACCTGAGGTGGAAGTAGCTACTTTGGTTTTTGATCTGAGTATTTTCACCTCAGTGATGATTGACAATGGAGAGGGGAATCAGGAAGAGTCGAAGGTTGCATTCGCAGATGAAAACTTCTTAAAGGTTTTTGATTTTGAAATGCTGGCAGGCAATCCAGACTTGGCATTGAAAGAACCCAATCAATTGGTTATAACAGAAAGCACTGCAAAGAGGTATTTCAAAAACACCAATGATGCGATAGGGAAAATCCTCAAAGTGGATGGCAAAGACTATTCGGTCACTGGTGTAATGTTGGACTTTCCTTCCAATAGTCATTTGGATTTTGATTTTCTTGCTTCTTTCAAATCCCACCGTCATGGCATCAATCCGGAATGGTCTCCTTCCAACTATTACAGTTATGCCAAATTGAGACCAAATACAGACCTTGATGCTTTTTCCGGGAAAATGGACCAAATGATCGAAAAACATATGGGGGAGACCATGAGGTCCAATGGATTCAGCAGTTCTTTTCATTTTCAACCTGTATCATCCATTCACCTAGGAGACAGCCAACTCAAATCCCTTAAACCCACCTCAGATATCAAATACCTATATATTTTTGGTATTGTGGCCGTGTTGCTGATTTTTATTGGGATCATCAATTATGTGAATTTGGCGACTGCTGAGGCCTCTGAAAGAAGGAAGGAAGTCGGGCTGAGAAAAGTGATGGGGGCTGACAGGTTGCAATTGTTTGGTCAGTTTATTTCCGAATCCTTTATTCTGACCTTTTCTGGGATTGTATTCAGTCTATTGGTGCTTTTTTTCAATTCAGGATCATTTGAGGGTATTTCAGGAGTACCAATCCGATTTGATTTGCTGATGACCCCTGTTGGCATTGGGGTAATCATAGGATTATTATTGGTAATTGGTTTTTTGTCAGGATTCTATCCTGCAATGATCCTTTCCGGCATGGAACCCCTGAAGGCTTTGGGGAAAAACATTCATTTTGGCCGCGGCGGTTGGCTGCGCAAAGGTTTGGTCGTTTTCCAGTTTTTTGTTTCCATTGGCTTATTGGTGGCGACTTTGATTGTTCAGCGTCAATTGGATTACATGCAGTCTGTCAATCTAGGATATGACCGAGAGGAAGTAGTTGCCCTGACCTACCACTACAACATGCGTAATGTGGTAGGAGGATTCAAAAATGAATTGCTCAGGACCGGGAATGCCCAATCTGTTGCCTTGGCTGCCGATATGCCGATTTTTATCAAAGCAGGATATAAAATTTTCCCCGGTGGAGACAATGATAAAGAAATGATGATTACCGGTTATTCTGTGGATCCGGATCTGATCAAAACCATCGGATTGAAAATAGAAGCCGGGGAGGACTTTGCGGAAAATGAATTGACCCGAACCGAAGCTTTCAAACAAAAAGCAGAACATTCAGTGATGTTGAATGAAGCAGCCGTCAAGGAACTTGGCTGGACCCCGGAAGAGGCAGTTGGAAAAAAATTGGATTTTGGGGATGAACCCACCTATGTCAAGGCTGTAGTCGGGGATTTTTATTTCAATTCTTTGCACCATCGCGTTGGCCCAATGGTGATCATGGTCGATCCGGACCAAGCCAATGTGATTTTGGTAAAACTACCCAAAGGCAATCCAACAAAATATTTGGCAGGAATGGAAAGTATTTGGAAAACCCTTGCCCCAGGAAGACCATTCAATTACAAATTTATCGATCAGGAATATGCGCAGATGTATAAGTCTGAGCAAAAAGTCGGTGCCATCTTCAGTGTCTTTTCCGCCATTGCCATCTTCATCGCCTGTATGGGACTGTTTGGATTGGTATCCTATGTGGCTTTGAGAAGAACAAGAGAGATAAGCATCAGAAAGGTCCTTGGAGCCAAAGTTTCTGATGTGCTCAAAGTTCTTTCAGCAGATTTCTTTGTCCTGCTAGGGATTTCAGCTGTTATGGCCGTCATGTTCGGGATTTGGTTTTCAAACCAATGGCTCCAAGGTTTTGCTTATAAAACAGAAGTATCTCCATGGATTTATATCCTTGCTATCCTTTTGGTAAGTGTCATTTCTGTTTTGACAATCGGATACAGGACAGTGAAGGTGTTTGTTCAGAATCCAGCCAAGACGCTGAAAGATGAGTGAGGGGAGGAAGAAGTGAGTCCCTGAAGCTGAATGAGACACAAGAGGCAAGATTCATAGGCAAGAAATAAGATGTGGGATGCAAGAGATAAGACATAAAAATAAAGGGGTAGTTCTCCTTTCGGCTCGATCCTTTGACTTGGCTCGGGATCCATGCTGAGAATCCTTACAACAGCTAATAGAAATTGAAACCTAACCGGACCTTCGGAAAAATCTATAGGAAAACAACAATTCCCATGCTCAAAAACTACTTCAAAATCGCCTTCCAATATGACAAGTTCAATATCTTTTCACTTTTCCATCGTTCAACGCCATGCTTAAAAACTACCTTAAAATCGCCTGGAGAAACCTTTTGAAAAAGAAGGCTTACTCCTTTATCAACATCTTTGGGCTGGGTCTGGGGATGGCCTGTTGTTTCATGATATTTATGTTTGTGCAGGACGAGTTGTCATTCGATTCCTATCATGAAAAAGCTGACCGGATTTATAGATTGACCCATGGGAGGCTGGCATCTAAGGATCAGCCAGAAAGCGCAAGTATCAATCCCTTTTGGGTCTGGGGCAATGCACCGGTGGGACCTGCGGTTCAAAGTTATTTTCCCGAAATCGACAAGGTGGTGCAGTTTTCAGGAAGCTCAGATATATTGCTGACAGATGGCGAAAACTCCTATCAGGAAGAAGGGGTGTTTTTTATGGATTCAACCGCCTTTGACATATTTAGCTGGAAAATAATCAAAGGGGATCCAAAAACCGCATTGACTGCGCCGTACAGCATGGTGATGACAGAGAGTACTGCCAAAAGGTATTTCGGAGATGAAGATCCTATTGGTAAAACGATGAAAGGAAGTGACTCACCGGGTAGGTCAAATTCTGGTGATTATACAGTTACGGCTGTTATTGCGGATGTGCCCGCCAATTCTCATTTCAATTTTAACATGCTGCTATCATTGAGCACGTTTAGGTTATCAAACCCTGATATTTTTGATTGGTGGGGCTATGTAGACATTTACACTTATTTTTTAGTGAACGACAACTTTGACCGTGGGTCATTTGAACAGAAAATACCTGCCTTTCTTGCCGCAAGACAAGATGATCCGCTTTACACCATCAAGGTAGAAAAGATGGAAGATTTTTACCTGGGATCCGATGCTGACAGACAACCTGGAGAGACAGGGAGTTTGTCCAACATCTATGTGTTTTCGGTGATCGGTATCTTCCTACTTGTCATTGCGATGATCAACTTTATGAATTTGTCTACCGCAAGATCCATGGAGCGTGCTAAGGAAGTCGGTATACGAAAATCCATTGGAGCAGACAGGAGTCACTTGATTTTCCAATTTTTGGGAGAATCCATTATTATCGTATTTCTGGCCATGGTGGCTTCCATGTTTTTTATATCGGTTGCGATGCCCTTGATGAACAGCATTACAGGCAAAGAAATGGAATTGACAGCATTGATGAGTTGGCAAATCGTTCCAGCATTCATCGGGATTTTGTTTTTTGTGGGGATCTTGGCAGGTTCCTATCCTGCTTTCGTATTGTCAGGATTTAGGCCAGTGCAGATTTTGAAGGGAATCTCAGTTGTGGAAAGCGGTGGAGTAAATCTCCGAAAAGGATTGGTGATATTCCAGTTCAGTCTGTCCATCATATTGATAGCAGGAACTCTGATTGTGTATTCCCAAATGAATCACTTGCTTGACAAAGACATGGGCTTTGACAAGGAACAGATGTTGGTCTTGGATTACAACTATGATGAAAGGGTCAATGTCAGATCCAGTGTTTTAAAGGCCGAAATGGAGGCAAATCCTGCTATCCTTTCTGCGGCTTTTTCCAGAAGCGTTCCAGGCGGCTATTTTCCAAATGCAGGGACAGATATTCAGAATATCGACGGTGAAATGACAAATATGGGACAGGCGATTTTCCAGGTGGGGATAGATTTTATAGACCATTTTGATATGGAGCTGGTGGCTGGGAGAAGCTATTCGAGGGATTTTCCATCGGATTCAACATCAGCTTTGGTGATCAACGAAGCGGCAGCACGGCAATATGGCTATGCCAACCCAGCTGACATTGTGGGGAAAAAATTTGATCAATGGGGAAGATCCGGGGAAGTGATCGGCGTGGTGAAGGATTTTAATTTCATTTCCCTACACCGCAAAATTGAGCCTTTGACCTTGCCATTTGAAGCCTATGCAAGTCGTTTCCTTTCGCTCAAAGTGAAGTCTGACAATATGGAAAAAACCCTCGCAGAAGTCGAGGAAGTTTGGAAAAAAATTGCACCCCATAGGCCTTTTCTATATAGCTTCTTGGATGAGGATTTTGCCAAACAGTACCAGACAGATTTCAAGTTCAGACAGCTATTTACTGTCTTTGCGGTTTTGGCCATCTTGATAGCCAGTTTGGGTCTGTTTGGATTGGCTACTTATACGGCAGAAATCCGAACCAAGGAAATCGGGATCAGGAAAGTGTTGGGTGCAGAGGTTTCCAGTATTGTGGCCTTGCTGTCCAAGGATTTTATCCAATTGGTCTTGGTGGCAATCGTGATTGCAACCCCGGTCGCCTGGTATGTGATGAACAGGTGGTTGGAAGGTTTTGCCTACCAAGTAGAAATAGGTTGGTGGATCTATCCATTGGCCGGACTTGTGGCTGTAATTGTGGCGATGGTGACCATCAGTTCCCAAGCTGTCCGGGCAGCGATGCTCGATCCGGTGAAAAGTTTGAAGAGCGAGTGAGTTGAATAATAAATATCCAATAACAAGAATTTTATAGATTGATTATTCAAAGACAAGAATCATGAACACTGGAGAAGAATCTACTTATCTGGTTGCCAAGCGACAGCAACAAGGAACAGAAGGCCTGTCTACTGTGGTGGAACCATTTGATTTACAGCATTTCAATAAATACATCATGTGCAATTTGCGAAGTCATTTTGACTATGGGGAAAGAATCATTTAAAGCAGCGATAAGAAATCCCGCAAAAACCTATAAACCCGAAATATGCTTTTGGTTTCCAAATGAAATCGAAACTACAAGAAAATCAGCCTATTGGGAGACAAATTCCTGACACCAATAGGGTGAAGTCAAAAACAATCAGCAAATAATTGAATATCAGTTCATTATAATATTGAATTGAGTTATGAATGCATAAAACGGGTTAAAAGCGATTGATAAGCCACCGGAAATTTATTTAACGGTATACCGCTCCATCAAAGCTTGGTAAAGAGAATGAAGGATTCATTAAATAAGCGTATAAACAATGAGATTCACTTTTCATGGATTATTCCACCACTAAACATCCTGTAAAATGATTAAAAATTATTTTCTTGTCGCCTTCCGAAATCTCAGAAGGAATAAGCTCAGGACCTTGGTCCATATCCTTGGACTTTCGATCGGTATTGCCGTCTGCCTTTTGGTTTTTCATATTGTCTCGTTTGAAACTGACTTCGATAAATTTCATAAGGATGGAGACCGGATTTATCAGGTAAACACAGAAACCTTTTACAACGAGGAATCCTGGAAAAATGGGGGAGTCCCTTTTCCCCTTGGGGATGTCATCATGGATGAAATTCCTGAAATAGAAGCAAAGACGCATTTTTATACACTTTGGGATGTCAAAATAGCAGCACCCGGAGAAAACAAAATCCATAAAGGGGGAGCCAACATTGTCTTTGCGAACAATCAATTTTTTCACATTTTCCCAAGGGAATGGTTGGTAGGAAATCCTGCCACAGTGTTGACAGATCTCAACCAGGTAGTCCTGACTGAATCGAAAGCCAAAACCTACTTTCCAGAGATGTCTCCTGCAGAGGTTTTGGGTAAAGAAATGGTGTATTATTTTATGGACACGGTACACACCACTGTCGTCGGGATTGTCGCAGATTATAAGGAAAACTCAGATCTGAAATTCACGGATTTGATTTCGATGGGAAATATGCTTGTAGAGGAAAACAGGGACGATTATGCTGTAGATCAATGGAATTCAGTCAATTCTTCTTCGCAGGTATTTGTCAGGCTGAATCCAAATGCAAAAATAGCCGATGTGGATGCAAAGTTTAAAGGGATAGTGGATAAATACATGGAAAAAGAACGGGGAAATGCCACGGTCTTTTCCCTAATGCCTTTGTCTGAGATTCATTTTCACGAAAACTTTGACCAGTCCGGCGCCAACAAATCGGTGTTACAGGGTTTGGTGATCATCGGATTCTTTATTCTTTTGCTGGCAAGCATGAATTTCATCAACCTGGAAACCGCCCAATCCATCATCAGGTCCAAAGAAGTCGGTATCCGAAAAACCCTTGGTAGCAGCAGGTCTCAATTGGTTTTTCAATTCCTTTCCGAAACGGCCTTGATTGTCACCTTGTCGATTTTCGTCGCTGTATTTCTCAGCGAAATGCTTGTCAAGTATTTCAGGGATTTTATTCCTGAAGGATTGGCGATGGATTACCTATCACAAAGGAATATATTGTTTTTAACTGTTTTGGCTTTTGTTTTGACCTTGGTGTCAGGATTGTTTCCTGCTTTGATCTTATCCGGATACCAACCCCACAAAGTACTCAAGCGAGATCTGAAAACGCCAAACGGATTCTCCCTGGGTCATTTTATTCAAAAAAACCTGACGGTTTTTCAGTTTGCTTTGTCGATTGGATTCATCATTTCGGTATTGGTGGTTTCGAGTCAGATCAAGTATATGGTGACCAAAGATATGGGTTTTGACAAAGAACAGGTCCTGTATATCCGGACGCCCTATTTGGTGCCAGAGTCCCAAAAAGAGGCATTCAAAACCGATATAGACAACCAATCCTTTGTTCTCAAATCCACTTTGGGCAATGATATTATGGCATCTTCAAGTATGTGGACTTCTTTGATTGAAATCGAAAGAGAGGGAGAAAAGAAAGAAATAGGCATTCAGGTCAAGAATATTGATGAAAATTACCTCGGGGTGTACAAAGTGGATTTGATTTTCGGAAGGAATATCAGGAATGTGGAAACTGAGATGTTGATCAACCAAACATTGGCAAAAACGATTGAATTTGCAAACCCATCAGATGCCATAGGCCAGCAGATTTCCTATTCAGATAGGGAATTTACTGTTGTTGGGATTGTTCCTGATTTTCATACCCGATCACTCAGGGAAAAAATCTTGCCTTTGATCATGGTTTATCGGCCTATAAATTCTCACACATTAAGTTTGAGGATGGAAGCATCCACTGATTTAATGGCTGCCAAAGGAAAATTGGATGCAATTTCAAAAAAGTTCTTTCCTGTTGAAGAGGAGGAATTCAAATTTTTTGATGAGACATTGGCCGGTTTTTATAAATCTGATTTAAAGCTCCGCAAAGTTTTGGGCATGGCAACAATGATGGCTTTGATCATCAGTTTGCTGGGATTGTTTGCTTTGTCCTCGTTTACCATCTCACAGCGGACCAAAGAAATCAGCATTCGCAAAGTTCTCGGGGCCACTTTACGGCAGATACTTTATTTGATTTCCTTGAATTACATGGTTTTGATAGGAATAGCCTTTGTGCTAGCCGTCTTTCCCGCCTATTATTTTCTGAATGATTGGCTCAATGGATTTGAATATCGGGTGGATATGCCCTATCTCATTTTCCTTTTGGCTGGATTGGGGGTGTTGACAATCTGCCTTGTCATCGTTGGGATTCATTCATGGATTGCTTCCCAAACCAATCCTGCCAAAATATTGAAAAGTGAGTAATGCGACTAAAAAGAGAGGAAATTCCTGAAACAAGCACACTTAAACTTACATCGAAAAACCATTTTCCACAGGATATTGGCCAGGAATATTGTCATCATCCAACATTTCACGCAAGTCGATTTCGATTGATCTGGAGAGAGTGGAAATGGGCAAGCTGTTGTAGGCTGGTTCGAATGGGTTTTCTGAATAATCTCCAATTCTGTCCATCAAAAAAAAGATCCAGATAATGAGTGCCGAAAAAGGAATGGTCAACCAGATATATAAGTCTTTTGATCCTTCAAAAATATTGAGCATTCCAAAAGGAATCAAAGCGCAAAAAACATAGTTCATCCAAAGTGCCACGGATGCATATTGTCTGGGCAAAGGGAAGTTCTTGATCCTTTCGCACATTCCTTGATCGTCATAGAGTTTACCGATGATTTCATGAAGCCACACATGTTTGTAGTCGGAAACAAGACCATCTTCTTTCAGCTTTTGAAGGGTTTCCGATTGTGTTTTGAGGATTTGGGCAGCAACATTGCTTTTGGATTTTAAATTGTCCCATTCCGAGGGAGAGATAAAGTGAGCCAAAATTTCTGAAAGTTCCTTGGAATAGTTGTCTCTGAATGTTGGGGTGAATATCATTTTGAGTGGATCTTCTGGATGTTCCCAAGTCCTCTTTTTTCGCAAGGTATGGTTGAGGGCATGGACCCAGGCGATATGTCTGTAAACGATCTTTTTTTTGAGTTCTTTAGCCGTTGCTGCATCTTTAGTCTCTACCATGGTGAGAATGGCTGTGGTAAAAGTTCTGCTATTGTTGACAATGGAACCCCATATTTTTCGGGCTTCCCATGTCCTGTCATAGGAACTGTTGTTTTTGAAACCAAGGTAAAAAGCTACTGCGATACCGATCACACTTATGGGTTCCCATGGAAGTGTAAATTCCAAAAAGGTGATTTCAAAAACCAAGACAATAACAGCCGCATACAGAATACCGTAGAGCAATGGTTTTTTTGACCACTTGACCGTCATCCAAAAACTATAGTGTCTTTTTACATACATGCTGTTTTTTTCAAAAAAAAGTACCTTTAGAATTCAAAACAACCTAAGATAGACAACTTAGTGGAATAATTAAAAAAACCATTCGTAATCAATGAGAATGAATCTGCAGTGATGTCCTTGGCCGCTTTATATTCCAAAAGGTATCTGAATATTTTTGAAATCAAATAATTTGTAATGCGCAAATGGGGAAACTACCTTAAAAAACAAAAGTTCCTCCGAGGAGGAACTTTTGAAGCAAAAGAATGATGTAAAAGCTCAGAAACGAACCCCAGCGGACAGTTGTATGATTGAATTTTTAACATCCGCGTCTTTTTTCACATCCGTAAGTCCAAGATTATACCTTCCCTGGACAAATAGCGGCCCAATGATTTGAAAAGTCAGTCCACCCACCAGTGCAAAATCGAAGGTTTCAGAGTTGGAGATGTTGACATTTTCCTTTTCATTCAATAAAAAGGAAACCTGCGGCCCAACATCGACGGACAAGCGATCAGGAATCAAATAAAAACGGGCCACGACCGGAATCGAGAGATATCCCAATTCGTTTTTTATGTTTTCACCAGTTCCTTTCAAATTTGAGCCTGCGGTGGAATACAAAAGCTCAGGCTGAATCGAAAATGCCTCGAATAAGCCAAATTCAACAAATATGCCAGCATGGTAATTGGTGATGCTTTCAAATTCATAACCAGCCAAATCACTTCCAGTGTAATTGGCGAAATTTACTCCTGCTTTGGCGCCAAAGTGCAATCCCTGGCCAAAAGTGTGGCCTATTGCAAAAATGGCCAAGGTAGCTGTAAGAATGATTGTTTTTTTCATGATCCAAAACGTTAAGTTAATTTTTGTTTAAAATTTAAATAATAGTTTGAGGTTAAATAATTAAGATTATCCGTTTTTGGGTTTTATTTTCTAAAAATGGGCTGGAAGACAAAAGACGATAGAAATCTAAAATCCTGAATTTTCGGTTTTATCAACTGGCCCATTGATTTATTGGCAAAGGAATGGTGTAAATTTTAGGTAAATAGTAAATATTAGAATTTTTTATTTAATTATTATTAGATAAATTTATTTAAAATAAAAATATTAATTGATTAATAATACTTTAAACACTACCATTAATCATTGTTTTGAACGAGGGGAAAAAGCAGAATGTTGTTATTTGGATCGATTTATTTGTCCAAGTCTGGAAATGAATAACAATCTGAAAATCAACACTTAATTTAAATTTCCATGATGATGAAGTTTTTCAGACATCAACCTCTCTTAGATCAGGTAAAATCCATGAATGTATGTGCCGAGACAGGATTCAAAAACAGGGGTTTGAAGGGGACATTCAGAAACCGAACCATTGGAAATTCCAATAATTCAGAAAAAGGTGTGAATTAAAATCGGAAAGAAACGAACATAAAAGCCAAGTCATGACAACTCAAAAGAGAATAACTCCTTGTCTTTGGTTTGACACTGAAGCAGAGGAAGCCGCAAAATTTTATACAGGACTTTTTGCGAAATCAGAGATCGGTACCATTTCCCGGTTTGGGAAAGAAGGTTTTGAATTCCATAGGAAGCCCGAAGGATCGGTCATGTCAGTTAATTTTAAGTTGAAGGGGCAGGATTTCATGGCGCTCAATGGGGGTACGGAGTACAAATTCAGTCCATCGATATCTTTTTTTGTGGTGTGTGAAAGCATTGCGGAAGTGGATTTGGTATGGGACACGCTCTTGGCAGGAGGATCGTCCATGATGGCCTTGGATAAATATGAATGGAGCGAAAAATACGGTTGGTTGAATGATAAATACGGGATCTCCTGGCAAATTTCATACGGAAAAATTGACGAGGTTGGCCAAAAATTCACGACCACTTTTATGTTTGTCGGCGACCAGTTTGGCAGGGCGGAGGAGGCGATACATTTTTATACCTCGATTTTCAAAAATTCAAAGATTCAAGGGATATTGAAGTACAATGAGGCCGATGGGGATGTTCCCGGAAAAGTCAAACATGCACAGTTCAAGCTTTTGGGACAGACATTTATGGCCATGGAGAGTTCCCTTGTCCATGCTTTCAACTTTACACCCGCTATTTCCCAGATGGTCTATTGTGATACGCAGGAGGAAATCGATCATTATTGGGACAGCTTCACGAGCGAAGGTGAAGAAGTACAATGCGGCTGGCTCGTGGATAAATTTGGTGTTTCCTAGCAAATCTTGCCCAGGATGCTGGAAAGGGAAATGGCGGACCCTGAAAAATCCAGAAAACTTACCGCAGCCTTTTTACCCATGAAAAAGATGATCATCAAAACACTGGAAGAAGCGATCGCATAACTTCCTGAAAGCGAAATTTTCCCAGGTATCTGTTGTTTTCAGATTCTGATTCTCCAATAAAAAATTGAATTTTCGTCCTCAATTTTACTCAACAATGCCATGCCAGAACTACCGGATTTGGAGGTTTTAAGTCTGAATTTGAATCCTAAAATAAAAGGGAAAACCATAAAAGGCATCAAGGTTTATCGACCTAAAAACCTGAATGTTTCCACTGAAAAATTGAAAAATAGAATTGAAAATCAATCCATTAGGGAGTTCAGAAGAGACGGGAAGCAATTGTTGATGGAGTTTGAAAGTGGTGAAATCCTCGGTTTCCAATTGAGGTTGAATGGATGGATCCAATTTTTCAAGGAAAGCAATCCGCACAAATACGCCGTAATGGAGCTGTATTTTCAAGATGGAACAGCAATAGTGTTGACTGACCCAAGAGGGTTGGCCAAGGCGTTATTGAATCCTGTAAAACCCAAGGGCATCGATGCCATGTCCAGCGCGCTTACACCGGAGTTTTTAAAAGAAAAGATGGCAGGGAAAAGTATCTTGATTAAAAAATTCCTGATTGATCAGGACATTATACAAGGAATTGGAAATCGCTATTCGGATGAAATTTTATGGAAAGCGGGTATTTCTCCATTTTCGATTTGCAATAAAATTCCACAAGAAAAAATCCATGTGCTTTCAGATGCCATCAAAATAGTTTTGGGGCAGACCACAAAACAAATCCTTGACCTTCATCCCGATAATGCCAGCGGAGAAATACTGGACTTCCTCCTTATTCACCATCCTAAAAAGAAAAAAAGTCCCACAGGAGCTTCTATCCAAACGAAGTTGATTGATTCCCGAAAAACCTATTTTACCTCCGAGCAGGAATTGTATGTTTAGCAAATGGAAAGGGGAAAAGAGAGGATGATGCATCTTTCAACTTTCACAATTTTAGGGATCCTTATTTCCTCTCCCCAGTAAATGATAATGTGAACCGATTGTCGATCGGCAAAGTGAAATTTAAATAGCATTGATACTGAATCGTCCGATTGCGACCAAAAGTGTACGGATTTTTTGAGGCTGAAATTTGAAAACGGCCTTGATGCCCCGCATCACTGTTTTTTTTATGGTATGGAAGATGAAAAGATGTACCGAACTACATTCAACATTTTATAAAATTCATCTTCAGGAGAAAGCCATGCTCAAAAATTACTTCAACATCTTTCTGAGAAACTTTAAAAAAAGTCCAGTCTACGTCCTGATCAATATTTTTGGTCTTGCATTGGGCATGACGGTGAGCATCCTGATATTTTTGTTTGTACAGCATGAACTGAGTTATGACCAATACCATGAAAAAGCGGACAAAATTTATCGTGTTTCAAGGTCATGGACAGATCAGAATGGTGAAATCAGTCTTCATCTCGGACATGCAGCGCCACCATTTGCACCTTTGTTGAAGTCCGATTTTGGTGCCGTGGTCCAAGAATCCGTCAGGTTGATGAGCAATAATCCTTTGGTGAAATACCAAGGGAATTCCTTCACAGAGGAGCGCTTTTATTTTGGCGATCCGGAGGTTTTCAAAGTTTTTTCCTGGACACGCATTGATGGAGATTTGGACAATGCCCTGACTTTTCCCGATGGCTTGGTGATCACTGCATCCACTGCAAAGCGCTATTTCGGAAATGAAGATCCGATGGGGAAATCCATGCAAGTGGTGATCGGGGACAATACAATTGAAATGCAGGTTAGGGGAATCGTTGAGGATGTTCCTGACAATTCCCATTTCAAATTCGACATGCTGGCATCCATGAAGCCGGTCGAGGAATTTTATGGAGGATTGGCTCAAATGATGCAGAATTTTGGCAGCAATAATTTCTCGACTTTTTTATTGTTGAACGATGGAGCTGATTTCCATGAGCTGGAAAATCAGCTTCCTGCATTCATAGACCGCCACATGAGCCCAAACAGTGAAGGCATCCCCGCTTCAAAAGGTACCCAATTGAAACTTTGGCCGCTGAAGGACATTCACCTGCATTCCAATTTGGATTCAGAAATGGAACCAAACAGCAGCATTGAATATGTGTACATCTACTTGGCCATTGCGCTTTTTATCCTGCTGATTGCCTGCATCAATTTTATGAACCTGTCCACGGCACGATCCTCAAAAAGAGCCATGGAAGTCGGGCTTCGAAAAGTAATGGGTGCTGACAAAGAACTCCTGATCCGTCAGTTTATGGGAGAGTCCATATTTATGGCATTTGTCGCCTTGGCGTTTGCCCTGATTTTGGTTTACCTGACGCTGCCGATTTTCTCGGATTTTACCGATAAGGATTTGCATCTTGATTTTTTGGAACATCCTGCTTATTTGTTCTGGATAGTGATTTTGGTGATTTTCGTGGGTTTGATTTCCGGAAGTTATCCAGCACTTTTTCTATCCGGTTTCGAACCGGTGAAGGTGATGAAAGGCACCTATAAAATCGGCTCTATCCATGAGAAACTAAGGTCCATTTTGGTGGTCGGGCAGTTTGCCATTTCCATTGTCCTGATCGTTTGTGTGATCGTTGTGATCAATCAGTTGGATTATATGAAAAGCAAGGATCTGGGCTTTGAAAAAGAGGGGATTTTGGTGCTTCCAGCTTACACACAATTGACGGATAACTTTGAAATGATGCGGGAAAGGTTGAAAAAACAGCCTGGAATTCTAGAAGTTAGCCTTGCCAGCAGGATTCCTTCGGGCCGCTTGCTGGATTCCCAGGGAACGAAGGCCGAGGTGGGAGGGGAGCTTTCTCCGATCAATATCCGGATTGCAGATGTGCATGTCAGCCATACATTCAAAGAAACCTTTGGGATGAAAATGGTCGCGGGGCGTAATTTTGATTTCAACTTGGCCAGTGATTCTACGCAAGCATTTATTTTGAATGAAACCGCCATTCGGGCGATCGGCTGGTCAAATCCTGAGGAAGCCGTAGACAAGCAAATTGAATATGGAGGCAGAAGGGGATATGTGGTGGGCGTATTGAAAGATTTCCATTTTGAATCGCTGCATCAGCCCATTGTCCCCATCATTTTTATGATCCCGGAAAACCGATTTGGCAATGTAGCCATCAAAATTCAATCAGACCGGAAAGAAGAAATCATGGAATATCTCAGAGGGGAATGGATGGCCATGCGTCCGGATTCTCCGGTGGAATTCACTTCTGTGGAGGATCAGTTTCTCCGTCAATATGAAGCGGAAGAGCGGATCGGGACCATTTTCGGGTTTTTTGCCATGCTGGCCATTTTGATTTCGGTATTGGGACTGTTTGGCCTTACAGCCTACGCAACCGAACAGCGAACCAAGGAAATCGGCATCCGGAAAGTGATGGGGGCGAGTGTCTTCAACATTGTCACTTTGTTAGGCAAGGATTTCTTGAAATTGGTTTTGTTGGGATTCCTCATTTCGATACCCATCGCTTGGTATGGCATGGATCAATGGCTGGGTGGATTTGCCTATGGCATTTCGGTTTCCTGGGTGGTATTCCTGATTGCCGGTTTGAGCGCTTCGCTGATCGCTTTGGTCACTGTCAGTTCCCAGTCAATAAAAGCAGCCATGATCAATCCTGTGGATTCCTTCAGGGTTGACTAGAAGAGGATACATCAAATATTGGATTTGGCTTTTTGCCATTGTACGCCCCATTGAATGAAGGTGAAATCGGGATTATACCCTTCACCTTAATTCAACTGGGGCTTGAAATCAAAATTTCATCCTGAATAAATTTGCAGTTTGATTGAACTTTACCTTGCCCAAATGGGTAACATAGAGGTAAACGTGTATTTTTAAACAATCGAGAACATGCAAAATATCGAAAACAAAACTGCCTTCATTACAGGAGGTACCAAAGGAATAGGTTATGGAATCGCTGCAGCCTTGGTGGCGCAGGGAATGAATGTGGCCATCACAAGCAGATCACAGGAAAGTGCTGACAAAGCAGCTGAAGAGCTCAATAAAATTGGAAAAGGAAAGGCCATAGGTTTGGAGGCGGATGTCAGGGATTATACTTCCCAGGAAAACGCCATCAACAAGCTTTTGGATAAATGGGGAAAATTGGATTTGTTGGTCGCCAATGCCGGTATCGGTCATTTTGCCAACATTGAGGAATTGACCTTGGCGCAATGGCATGAAACCATCGACACCAACCTTACCGGTGTATTTTACAGCATCAAAGCCGGATTGAAAGCATTGAAAGATTCGAAGGGTTACTTCATTTCGATTTCCAGTTTGGCCGGCACCAATTTCTTTGCCGGAGGATCAGCCTACAATGCGAGCAAATTCGGAGTGACCGGATTTTCCCAGGCAGCCATGTTGGACTTGCGTCAGCATGGAATCAGGGTGACCACCATCATGCCGGGATCTGTAGCCACACATTTCAATGACCATGAGCCAAGTGAAAAAGATGCATGGAAAATCCAAAGCGAAGATTTGGGCCAAATGGTTGTGGACTTGATGCAGATGCACCCAAGAACGCTTCCAAGCAAAATCGAAGTGAGGCCAAGTATGCCAGGATAAGGCACATTCGTCCGCCAGCGAACAAAATTGTTCGAATAAAATAGTTGTAATTTCCCCAAAAATACCCTGAATCGAATAATTCAGGGTATTTTTTATGGCACAGGATTGGGAATAGGTTTTAGGTCGGAAGAGGGACGCCGCACATGGGTACCGCTTCCATCGAACACCTTTCATCAAACCCTTTCTTATGATTTCATTGGGCAATATTGATAAATTCATCGACTCGCGTTTTCAGCGGGTGTTTATTTTAAAGGGAATCAACCTTAGTGTCGGGCAAGGTGAATTCCTGACTTTGATGGGCCCTTCGGGAGTAGGGAAATCAACGCTTCTGAATATTATCGGACTTTTGGATGATGATTTTGAGGGTCAATACAGCATTGATGGAAAATCCATACAAAACATGAAAGACAAGCAACGATCGGCTCTACACAAATCTGAATTTGGGTATATTTTTCAGGCCTATCATCTCATCGACGACCTAACGGTCTATGAGAATATCGAAACGCCATTGCTCTACAGAGGGGTTTCTGCCTCCGAAAGAAAAAGCATCATTGCGGATTTGTTGGACAGATTCAAAATGGTGGCAAAAAAGGATCTGTTTCCCGAACAACTTTCTGGAGGACAACAGCAACTGGTAGGCATTGCCCGAGCAATCGCAGGCAAGCCGCGCATCTTGTTGGCGGATGAACCTACGGGAAACCTGCACTCCGCTCAGGCAAAGGAAATCATGGAGGTTTTCAAGGAATTGAACAAGGAAGGGACCACAATTATCCAAGCCACACATTCAAGGGAAAACGCCAATTTTGGCACCCGATTGATAGAGATGCTCGATGGAAGAATCGACAAAGACATTGCCCTTTAATATGAAAAAGATACTCTTTACTTATTTGATTTTCGGTTTGTTTGTCGGGGAAATAAAGGCTCAGGATACCCTAAGGCTTACCTTCCAAGAAGCAGTTGAAATCGGTCTAAGACAAAATCTCAACTACCGGACTTTGAACAACCAACAGGAAGTGCTCAAAATAGAGAATCAAGCTGCCCGTATGGGTCACCTTCCCCGTCTGAACGCAAGCAACAGCTTTTTTCGCCAAAGCGGCCAACAGTATCAGCAGGTTGAAGACCAGTTAATCGTCACCAACCTTACCAATAACAGCATTTCATCTTCCGTGAATATGACCATGCCGGTTTTTAATGGAGGAAGAAGGATCAACATGACAAGGGCCACAGGATTTTTCAAAGAGGCTGGTGAAAATGAGATGGAAAGAGCTGCACAAGAAATGATGTTCACTGTTTCCCAGCAATATCTTCAAGTGCTGTTGGATGAGGAGTTGTATCGGATAGCGCAGGAGAATTTGGCGAACCAAAAGAAACTGTTGGAACAGATAGATGGGTTTGTGGAGGCTGGGTTGCGGACACTTTCCGACCAATACAACCAGCAATCCGAGGTGGCAAGACTGGAAACAGTTGCCTTGAATGCCAAAATCCAATGGGAAACAGATGCTTGGACCTTGGCTGAAACGCTTCAGCTGGATTCCAATACCATTCCAAAATTAGAGGGAATATCCTTGACTCCGAGTAGAAGTGAATACTTGTCCATGCCTTTGGAGGAATTGTACGATTTATCAATCGGTCAGCGAAAGGATTTCAAACAGCAGCAACTTTTGGAGGCTGGAAATAAAAAAATGCTGACGGTCGCAAGGTCTGTCTATTATCCTCAGATCAACGCATTTTTCAACTACAACACCTTCTATACCTCCTTTGACGATAGAAGGATAAACGAACAATTGTTCCAAATCTATCCGCAACGCACCCTTGGACTATCCTTGACCATTCCCATTTTCAATAATTTCGAAAACAGACTCTCAGTGACCAGAAGTAAAGTTGAGTACCAAAACCAGCAATTGGAAAAATCAGCTTTGGAAAGAAGGATTTCCCAAGAAGTGAAACTTGCCTATGAAAATTACAAAGCATCCATAAAAAGGGAAGAGGCGACCAAATTGCAATTGACTGCAGCTGAGGAAGCACAAGTGGCCATTTCGGAAAGATTCCGCTTGGGCGTCAGCAATTTTGTGGACCTGTCCCAAGCCAACCAACAATTGGTGACTGGCCAATCCGATTATGCCCAATCGCTTTATACCCTCTATTTTCAGGAAATCATTTTGAAATACGCTTTGGGTGTTCTTGAAGTGAATTAGAAAAAATGGATTGCAGGCTTGAATCTTGATATCGTTTCAGCAGACAGATACTACTTGAATAAATTATAGACGCGATTGATTTCTTTGGACCAAGACCTTGGATTCCGCAAAGGCCCACCAAGATGCGCTTTCAGGAAGTCGGCGTGTTTGTCATTGATCAGGTCAATGGTTTTCTGTTTTGCTTCCTTGTTGGTGGTTTTTCTCCTCGAGCCTTTCCTGATTCTGTAATAAAACCCGGTGATGGGAAGTTTCACGACTTCACCCCCAGTTTTGAGCATGTTCATCCAGAATTCCCAGTCTTCCCATCCCCAAGTCATCCTCTTGTCATAACCGCCGCATTTTTCCCAATCGCTTTTGCGGTACATCGCGGACACAAAAATCATATTGTCCAATGCCAATGCACGCAAGGAAAATGGTTTTAGTTTCCAAGGCCCTGTTTTTTCACCGAATTTCTCCGCTTCGCAATACACGACTTTGACATTGGGATCGGATTCTAAAATTTTGACGGCCTCAGCGATATAGTCTGGATTGATTTTGTCATCCCCATCCAAAGGAAGGATGTATTTGGCGCGGGCAACATGGATACCTGCATTTCGGGCTTGGGCAGGACCTTGGTTTTTTTGGGTAATGGCCTTGATTTTATCCGGGAATTTTTCGCTCAACTCCTGTGCGATTTTAAAAGAAGCATCCTTGGATCCATCATCGACGATGATGATTTCTAAGTGCTCATATTGGCTTTCCAAAACAGAATTAACGGCCTCTTCCAAATAGGCTGCCTGGTTGTAGCAGGGCATGATGATACTGACTTTGGCTGCGTTCATGGGGAAACCTTGGATGGATTGGAAATCAAAATTTTGTATTATTTCAAACTCCTGCAAAGGTATTGGTTTTCAATAAAATTTGGGATAAGGAATGTTTTATATGGAGGATTTCTCTTTTTTCAAATTGGAGTTGGAAAAGAGTCGCATTTTTGATGGCCGAACCACTGATTTCCTTTTCTTGATTTTTGCAAAAATGGGTTTTTCAACCAGCGAATGGGTAATGAATTTAGCCACAACACTTTACCGCGTGCGATGAAAGTTGATCTCTAAAATTTCGAAATTACGGTGGGGTGGTTAGTCAATTTCCTTTTGCTTTTAAATGACAAATCGTAAGTTTTTTAAAGGTTGGTAAGCTACTGAAAGTGCGTCAATTGAATGATATAGCCTATTTTACCCCAAAATACCACGGAAAATTCAATGAGCAATCCCTGAAAGGATTTTAAAAATACTTTACTTTTCCTCGATGATTCCTTATCTTTGGCAAAAGGTCCGGGTCGCCGACTTGTTCAAACTTCACAAATTATTATTACACCGAGTGAAGCCCTTTTCAAAAACAGGCCTCATCCATTTTTACTCCGGTAAATGTGGACCTAGCCCTCAAAAGTTAGGATAACAGTGGAAGTTTGCGATTTTCAGGCAGCTCAAATCTTGTCAGTACGGAGGTTTGCAACACTCTAAGACTCGGATCTTTTTATTTTTTTCAGGAAGGTGAGAAAGGATGCTCTCGTCTCCTCAGCAATATTGAACACAAAGGTTCCTCCCAAATACAGCAAAACAATCAATACCGACCGCAAGGCCAAATCCCCTACACCGGGCTCCATTTCCTTTAGCAACCAATCCTGAGCAAAGAAAATGAGAATACCCAAAATCACAATCTTTAGGATATCCAATGAAAAAGGCTGAAAGCCCAATCTCCATTTGATATAAAAAAATTTGATCAAGTTGTAGAAAAACATGGCCAGAAATGAGGCCACGGCTGCGCCTTCAATCCCAAAAATCGGAATCAAAAACAGATTCAAAACAATCACAGCAATACTCATCAGAAGCGTCGCGGTGATGTTGAAGAGGTAATATCTTGAAAAAACGATGATTTCTCCATTGATGGAAAAAAGGACATCGGAGAGTTTTCCGAGGCCTATCCACAAGACCACCCATTTACCGGTTCGGTACAATTCATTGTTCGGGATAAAATGGTACAGGTTGTCAATGTTTGCCCAGACGCCCAGGAAGATCAGCGTACAGAGCAAAAGTTGGTGCACCGCGACATCTTTGTAGAGTTTCCCGACTTTGTCCAATTCCATTTTTTCGAAGTACTCCGAGACAAGCGGCATGACCACTTGGGAAATCGCTCTTCTGGGCATCTCGATGACTACAGCAACCGAAAACGCGATGGTATAAATGGCATTGGCATCCAATCCAATCATGGAAGAAACCATCAGGCTGTCGATTTTCATGATCAGGATGGCGCCTGTGGTACCCAATAAGGTGATCAAGCTGTATTTGATAAATTCCGTTTTGAAGCCAGCGGGAAAGGATTTGAATTTGAATTTCAATTTGAAAACCTTGATCCTGACCATGTAAAGGATCATGCCCATCAAGGAGATAAAATAGACCAAAGCCAATCCCCACATCATGTGATCAAATGTGATAAATCGAAGAAAATAAGTGCCTACCAGTATCGAAACCAACAAGCGCAGGATCACTTCCCTGAAAAACGCGGGTACTGCCACTTTGATAAAGGAGCGGCAAAAGGAATCCAAAATCGTGTTCAGGACAGAAAAAAGGGTGATGAAAAGCACCACGCCGAAGAAATCGACCACCTCAGGCGAATTGACCGCAAATGCGGATATGATGGTTTCCTTAAATACAAAAAACAAAATGGCCACCAGGATAAATCCAAGAAGCGTCAGCAGGAGGCTTAGGGTGAAAAAGGAAAATTGTTCGGATTTGACTTTGGGATAAAAACGTGTGATGCCATTTCCCAATCCCAGCTGGGCAAAGGGGACAAAAAGCAAAGCCATGTCCTGGATGGTCCGGAATATCCCAATCTGCTCCGGATCCATGGCATAGGGCATCAGCCAGAGCACATTGAAATACCCGATCAAAACCCCCAGATAGGAGGAGATGGTGGTCAGGAGACTTTGCTTGGCTAATTTTTTCATGGAAATCAAAAACGGTTTCTTGGGGAATAACAATTTCCCAACGGGTATCGGTACTTTATCTTTTCCCTTAGGCTTTTGCGATGATGTTGCAAAACTCAGGAAGCTTGGTTTTGTCCAAAGGACTCGTTTTCCCTCTCAATCCTATCAATTCGAATCGATAACCTAACTTTTCCAAAAGTGCAAAGATATCGGAACTGCTGTACCCAGCGGCTTGGCAGGCAGTTTCGTTCAATTCCAAAAAAAGGATGGGCCTGAAGCGTTTGAGGGTTTCTACGGCACCTTTCAAGACCATCAGTTCAGCTCCTTCCACATCAATTTTGATGAAATCCACCTGCTGAATGTTCAACTTCTCCACCTCCGCATCCAAGGTGCTCAGGCTGATTTCTTCCAGGAAAGCTGTTTTCCCAGGCCCCGGGAAAAGCGTGTTTACGCCTTCGTTGTATGGGTCATTGGAATAGAGTTTCAACCGGCCCGGCTGATCGGAAAGTCCCATTCGAATTGGGAATACGAAGGCTCCGAAACCTTCATTGATGCGAACGTTTTCTTCCAGTTGGCCAAATAAAGTGGATAATGGCTCAAAGGCAAATACCTTTCCGGATGCCCCAGTTTTCCTCGCAGCCCAAAGGGTGTATTCCCCTTGATTTGCTCCGATGTCCACAAGGGTTTGCCCTTTGTTTACCAAATTTTCCATCGCAAAAACAGGCGCCCAATCGTGTGCCCCTCTCCAATAGATGGCCGAACCCATTTGTTTGGAGAGATCCAGCTTCATTTTAATCCCCCTAAATTGGATGGTTCTCCATTTGGGTGTCAATTGTTTGTCTTTAAAAAGGCCCCGAATGAACATCACCAAAAAGTATCCGCCTGGAATGACGTAAAGACTTCGGGTGAATTGAGATACTAAACTTTTCATAGCGTGGATTTGAGGCAAAGTTAATGAGGTAAATAGGATAATAGTTGTTTTTTCCTGTTTTCCAATGGGTAATCCGAAACAATCCTTTCCCGGGCGATCCTTTCAAGCCTGTTGTTTTCTTTGGAAATCAGGGCCTTGTTCATCAATATTTGGAGCAATTCCGAATCTCGGTAGTCAATCAGATATCCGGATTGACCGATGATGTCGGGGAGAATATTGACCTTGCTTCCGATGGGAATGCAGCCACAAAGCATGGCTTCACACAGGGCGCAACCAAAACCTTCAAACACCGACAGCTGGAAATAGAATCGGGCTTTGCTGTACAGAGACTTGAGTTGAGCGGGCTTCAATTTTCCCAGGAAAAAAATGTTTTCCGGTAAATCGTATTGGTTTTTGGGAGCATCCAAACCGGCAAAATAAAATCTGCAGTCGGGGAATTTCCCTGCCATATCACAGATCAAATCTCCACCTTTCAAGACAAACTGATCCGCAGACATTACCGTCAAAAATGATTTTTCTTCCCTTTGAACCTTCTCTTCAGCCTGCCAAAATTCTATGTCCAGACCATTTGGGATAATATGGTATTCCTTTTTGATTTCCGGAAAGTGGTACTGAAACCCGTTTTTAATCCTATTGCCTTTGACAAAATAATCGTTTTCGGTCTTTACGAGTGATGCACTTACCGGGAAGAGGCATGTTGCCCATTCATAGGATTTTTTGCAAACCCATTTGAGGATTGGGATTCTCAGACTCCCGTAATTCAATTCTGGTATGGAGGCACAATCCGTCCCGTGTAGGACAATGAAAGCAGGTTTCCCAAAAATCTTACCCAGAAGTGTTGGGAAAAAGGACCAATATCCCCCAAAAGAGATAAATATGAACTTTATCGAAAATATATTCCGTAGGACAAAGAAAAACTGCTGTACCAAAAAGAGCGGCGCCAGCCGTTTGTTTCGCCAGGAATAACTGTTCACGACCACCTCATGATTCTCCGAGAGGATCTGAATGTCATTGGTGATGAAGGACTGAAAAGAGGGCGTGACAAAAAGGATTTTGGGCTTCTTCATGCCTTGGTGTCTTTAGTGGGCATTTTTTCTGGAATAGAAATGCAAACCCACACCGGCTATCAACAGCAGGACGATCAGATATTGAAATGCGACCACGATGGTTTTGTATGAATAGTAAGCCGAAGGCTCAAAACGCATCTCCACCACAGATTCTCCCACAGGTACCACCAATCCTCTGAGCAAATAATTGGTCCTGATGATTTCCGTTTCCGCTCCATTGACAAAGGCCTTCCAGCCTTTTGGGTAATAGATCTCTGAGAAAACAACCAATCCAGCTTCCTGGGCATTGACAGTATAATTTAACTTGTTGGCTGCCCGATCGGTGAGTTGAACGGTACCGGATCCGGCGACGATGTTTTCGAATTCAAGGGAATTGACCGTTGCCTCGGCTTTGGTGTTCATGGTGTTGAGCAAGCCGATTTCCTCATCGTTGGTTTGAATACCTCGGATAGTGGCGGGAAACCAAGCCGGTCCGTTGGCTTCCGGATTTTGGAACACGGAATTCTCGGCTTTTCCGGCCATGATGTATTTCGTGTTCAGCATGTTGAGCGCATTCAGGCCACCATAATCAAAATTCCCTTCTTGGGCTTTTGTGATGAATGCATTGATTTCGGGACTCAAAACATTTTCAATCAATTCTTGGTAGCGTCGCATCTTTGCTCCGTGGTAGCCACCGACACTGTTGAAATAATAACTGGTTCTGGCTTCATTGAAGGGGTTTTCCAGGTTCAAAACCCTAAAATAATCCTTATCCTGAAGTATTTTTTCGTCGGCGGGACTTTTGGCGAAGAATTGCTCGGCCGGACTGTATTGTAAGGATCCTTCGTTTAAATAGCGCTTGTTGATGCTCCAAAGGTCCACCACCAGCAATAGCGCAATGCCCCAGCCTGCGATGGTATAGGAGATTTTGTCCTTCAGCACTGCGAAAATCAGTCCTGCTGAGAGCAAGATGAAAATGAAACTCTTGATCGCGCTGGTTTTGAACATTGATTTTCGGTCCTCCTGAATGGAAGAAATCAACCAATCCGGAAGGTTTGCATCCACCGGGGCTGTGAATCCAAACATGCCGGCCACCAAGAACAGCAAAAGACACAATCCTCCGGTGCTGCCAAAAGCGATCAGTAGATTTTTCTGGGTTGAATTGGTTCTGGAGGCATTGAAAAAATGCTCCAATCCCATCGCTCCCAAAACAGGAATGGCAAAAAGCGCCATACACAAAGCCATGGAAACCGCCCGGAATTTATTGTACCCGGGCAAGAAATCGAAAATGGCATAATTGAACCATTCCAGGTTTTTTCCCCATGCCAAAAAGAAAGATAGCAACACAATGCCAAGGAAGACAAACCGGTAGGTCTTTGGCGCATAGATGAGGCCCAACACAAACAGGAAAACCATGACGGCACTTCCATAAATCGGGCCGCCTGTCCCGGGTTGATCGCCCCAGTAGGTTGGCGATCCTTGAATAAATCCTTGGATTTGGGCATTCTCAACACCATTGGCCCGCAATGCTTTTTCTGTCTCCGAATCCTTTGGCAGCGCCTCGCTGCTTCCCCCTCCATAAAAGAAAGGCACCAAAAGCGTCATGGTTTCCAATTTTCCCTGGGACCAATTGAATGCATATTCTTTCCCTAAACCATCTTGGGAACTTCCCGCCGCAGTCAGGTTGGCTTTGCCCCTTGTGGAATAGGCTCCATATTCAAATACAGCTACAAATCGGCTCAAATTTGCCCCCACAGCCAACACTGCCCCGAGCATTAAAATGGGGATTACCTTCGCAAAAGAAGGGAGTTTTTTGTTCACGTAAGCCAATCTGAGTTGCCCAATTCCATAAAACACGACGATCAAAATGGTGTAATAGGTGATCTGAAGGTGGTTGAATTTGAGTTGGAGCATCAAGCCCAAGGTAAACAGCGCAAGGCCCAGCAATTTTTTTCCACTAAAAGCCAAATGAATTCCTGCCAATATCAAGGGAATCAAACAGATGGCCCAAATCTTGGCATTGTGCCCCGCATCCAAACTGATCAGATGAAAGGTGTTGAAGGCAAAAGCAATGGCACCGCCGATGGCAAACTCCGGTCGGATCTTGAAACTGAGTAGCAGGATATACATCGCCACCATGCCAAAAAACAAGGAGTTGATCGGATGGGGGAGACCCAAGGTGAGGACTTTGGTCAGGAAATTGGTGATGTCTCCCTGGATTTCAAAGCTCACCAAGTAAGCGGGCATGCCGCCAAACAAACGGTTGGTCCAAAGGGCTTCTTCACCCGTCTGCGCCCTGGTATCCAAGATTTCTTTCGCGGCGCCTTCCCATTGAAGGATATCGTTTTGAAAAATGATCTTGCCATCAAAAACGACAGGGGAAAAATAAAATAAAACAATGGCGTAAAAAACAGTAATCCCAATGAAATGGGGAAGGATATCTTTTTTAAAGTTGGCTTGCATCAGCGAAGGATTGACTTTTGTTTTTTTTAATAGCCTGCAAATTAAAAAAATATAAAGAATGTCTATAAGGTATTGTTCAATTCAAATGAAATAAATGAATGGATCCAAATCCCAATATTTTGAATTTCGTTTCGAATTCCATCATTTCCTTGCATTTTTACAAAAAAGGATTTCATGGATTGATGCCAAAGTGCCGTCAACTTCATACTTCTTTCAACACAATTCCCCATCATAAAATTAAAATTCCTATTTTTGTTCCAAATAGAATAGCAAGGCATGTTTGATAACCTCAGTTTAAAATTAGATAGAGCTTTTAAGACCCTCAAGGGTACGGGAAAAATCACCGAGATCAACGTCGCATCTACCGTCAAGGAAATCCGAAGGGCCTTGATAGATGCCGATGTGAATTATAAAGTCGCCAAAGAGGTGACCGATACCATCAGGGAGCAAGCTCTTGGAAGAGATGTCCTGATTGCGGTTTCCCCAGGCCAATTGTTGATCAAGATCACCCAAGAAGAGCTTACCAAGCTCATGGGAGGCAGTAAAGCGGATATCAACCTAAAAGGCGATCCAGCCGTGGTCCTTATTTCCGGTTTACAGGGTTCTGGTAAAACCACCTTTTCAGGCAAGTTTGCCAGCATGTTGAAGAAGCAAGGCAAACAGGTACTCCTGGTGGCTTGTGATATCTACCGACCTGCTGCGATTGACCAATTGAAAGTATTGGGAGAGCAAATCGGCGTGGAGGTATATGCCGAGCCCGAAAATAAAAACGCCATTGAGATCGCCAACAATGCGATTGCGTACGCCAAGAAAACCGGTAAGAAGACGGTGATCGTCGATACAGCCGGTCGTTTGGCAGTGGATGACGTGATGATGAAAGAAATTGAGGCCTTGAAAAAAGCCTTGAATCCTTCCGAGACATTGTTTGTGGTCGATTCCATGACAGGTCAGGATGCTGTGAATACTGCCAAGACATTTGACGAAAGGTTGAATTTCGATGGCGTCGTGTTGACCAAATTGGATGGTGATTCCAGGGGTGGTGCAGCGATTTCGATCCGCCACGTAGTGAATAAACCAATCAAGTTTATCTCCACTGGAGAGAAAATGGAAAACATCGATGTTTTCCATCCGGATAGAATGGCGCAAAGAATCCTCGGAATGGGGGATGTCATTTCTTTGGTGGAACGTGCCCAGCAGTCCTTTGACGAGGAAGAAGCGGTAAGGATCAATTCCAAAATCAGAAAAAACCAATTCAATTTCGATGATTTTCTTTCTCAGTTGGAGCAGATCAAGAAAATGGGTAACCTGAAGGACATCATGGGCATGATCCCTGGAATGGGAAAAGCCATGAAAGGAATGGATATCGATGACGATTCGTTCAAACCGATCGAAGCGATCATCAGGAGCATGACTCCTGTAGAACGTGAAAACCCAGACATGATCGATGGCAGCAGACGAAAAAGACTTGCCAACGGAAGTGGAAGGACGATCGTGGAGGTGAACAACCTGATGAAACAGTTCAACGACATGAGGAAACTCATGAAACAGATGAATAAAATGGGCGGTGCCCAAAAAGCCCTCGGTGCAATGATGCCTAAAGGAGGGAAAAGATAAAGACATAAAAAAAGGAGCAGAAACGCTCCTTTTTTTATGTCTTATAAAATCAGCCTGTATTTTTTTCCAGGTAAGGATTTGATGATTCCTTCAAACTCCAGTCCCAAAAGTTTGGATGCCAAAATGGAAATGGACATCTCGAGTTGAAGGGAAAGTTGATCGATTTCCATTTCTTTTTTCTGCTGCAAGAGTCCTAGGATTTGCTGCTCCTCGATAGGGAAGCTCTCCCAACTTTGGATTTTTGTTTCTCGACTTTCCAAAGGATTCTCTTTGGACCAAGAAAGTGCCTCTTCCAAATCCTTCACCCCTGTAAAAATGGATGCCTTCATGGATCTGATAAGGTTGTTGCATCCTTCGGAATAAATGGATTGAAGATTGCCTGGAACGGCGAAAACTTCCTTGTTGTAGCTGTAGGCGATTTCAGCGGTGATCAATGCGCCACCTTTTTTCGCTGCTTCCACTACAATCAGTGCATCCGAAAGCCCGGAAATGATCCTATTCCTTTTGGGGAAGTTGCCGGGGTGCATTTCACTTCCTGGCTGGAATTCGCTCAAAAGTCCACCGTTTTCCAACATGGACATTGCGGTGTTTTTATGGATGGAAGGATAAATATTGTCTACCGAAGAACCCAATATCCCAATGGTTGGGAGATCATATTGGAGGGCGGCTTTGTGCGCCTCGATGTCAATGCCATAAGCCAAGCCACTGATGATGGTGGGTTGGTAGGGAATGAGGTCTTCAATTATTTTTCTGGTGATGTTTTTTCCGTATTCGGATGCTTGTCTCGTGCCCACGATCCCAATGGCTCTGGCGGGATTCAATGCCGCATTTCCCTTGATGAAAAGAACCAAAGGAGAATCTTCCAAGGCTTTTAATCTGGAGGGGAAGTCAGGATCCTGAAGGGTGAGTACTCTGATGTTTTTTTTATGGCAATTGTTCAGTATTTCCTCGGCCTCTCTGAGGTATTGATTTTTGTTTTTAACGATTTCGGCAAGTTTTGCGCCGATCCTTGGGATTTTGGAAGCCTTGCCGGCAGGAAGGTTGAAAAATGAGGATGCAGAGCCACTGTAGGCGATGATATTTCTATAGGTCGCTGGACCAATTTTTGGAATCAGACTTAATGCTATTTGGTAAAGCTGTGTTTCATTCTGGGGATTTGGCATGTAGTGAGTCCCTGATATCAATTAAAAAACCTTTGATTTGATTGAGTCTGTCCACCATGGCGGACTTGTCATATACCTGATGCGCTTCTTTTTTGATGACTTCTTGAGCCCCCTGAAGCGTAAAACCTTTGACTTTTACCAAATGATAAATGTATCGGATTTTTTCGATGTCATCTTTGGTAAACCTTCGGTTGCCTTTTTTGTCTTTTTTTGGACGGATACTTTCAAACTCTCCCTCCCAATAGCGGATGAGGGAAGGAGCTACTTTAAACATTGTAGCAACTTCTCCTATGGAGTAATACTTTTTCTCTATTTCCCGTTCTTTGTAAGGCACCTTCTTATTCAGCAATTTGTAAAAATCAAAAATAGCAAATAAATCTTTAAGTGGACAGGTGAAATACCCACATTTGTCCGGATTTTTTGACCTAAAATTGGAAAGACAAAATATTTCCTTCCCTGCTGGGTTTTTGATGCGTCTAATTAAATTACAAGACCATGGAAATCAGACTGCATACACCCTTTCCGATTGGTTTTGGAGAAAATCCAGTAGATAAGCCCATAGCTCTTCCGAACAGATTGAAATCAAAACATTTCTTCATTCCGATGACCAGTTAAAAATCCTATCCATGAGCTGCCATTTCGCTCCTTTTTTGGTGCCGGGTAAGCCCTGTTGGTATTTCCACAAATGTGTCTCCCATTCCTGAACTTTAGGGTTGGCTGCATCCATCTTGGATTTGGTTTCAAATGAAAAATCCATTTGCGTTTCCATGATCATGAATAACCGGTTTTCCCACCGGAATATTTCCATGGAAACGACACCAGAATCCCGGATGCTTTCCAGAATTCCGGGCCAAACCGCACGATGATGGTTTTCGTATTCGGATATGAGGTTGGGATCATTTTTCAGATCCAGCGCTAAGCAGAATTTTTTGGTATCCATGTCAAGGGTATTGGAACAGGAATGAGAATATTTTTTGGAAGATAAAAGTTAATCGTTTTTTTGAAACCAAAATGCATTTTGAAATCAATATTGCTTTCTTCCTGATGATGAAATCGGACTGGATTTATAAGAGAAGGGTTTATCCTTAATTACTGATGGGAAAAAACCAAGGGAGCAGGCTGATCGGTACCTTTCTATTAAAAAATTTGGATCTGAACAACCTTAAGCAATCTTTACTTATAAAAATCAAAATTCACCTTTCATGAAATTGTTAGGTGGTTTCTATTGAGAAGATTAGTCCAAACGTCGACCCTAAAAAGTACCAGCTTTAAATTCAATAGATTTTTGCACTCCTCACAACGATGTTTTTAAAATAGATAATTATATTGAACGATATTTTCGAAAAGAACAAATTATGATTGAGCTCCTCAAAAAAGTTAGGACAATTTTTCTTTTTTCCCTGATCTTTTTTTTGGGAGCCCATCAGACGCACGCACAGTTGACGACCGTTGGCAAAGAATTTTGGTTCGGTTTCATGGAAAACAATGCCGTTTTGCCAGATGCACGGGATAGGGGTGTGGTCATCGTTACTGCAAGTGAAACCACCACGGGTTCGATTGTGTATGCCGGCAATTCGGTCAATTTTTCATTGAACCAAGGTCAGCAATTTGTGCTGAATATGGATGATACCGACATGTTGCACCGCAGCTCAGGCGTGGTAGAGAACAAAAGTATTTATATTTCTTCGACAGGAAATGTTTCGGTTTATGCATTCAATGAGCGATACAGAAGTGCAGACGGTACAGTCATCCTCCCATTGGGCACTCTGGGAAAAGACTATTATGTTACTTCTCACTTTGAGACCATGAATGTTCCAGTTCAGTTCAATCCCAACATCAATAATGAAAGTACGCTCTTGGTGGTAGCAGTGGAAAACAATACGCGCATTGAGATCACCCCTTCGGTCTTTACCCTGAATGGCAATGCGCCCAATAATCCATTCTTCATAAATTTGAACATGGGTCAAACCTACCAGTTGAAAGCTCGGGCGGACCTTACGGGAACAAGGGTGAGGGTTGTCGGCGACGATGCTGCTGACTGTAAAAACATTGCGGTTTTTGGCGGAAACAAATGGACAAGTGTTGGAGATTGTGGAGGGGCAAATGATCATCTTTTTCAGCAGGCCTATCCAACGAATACCTGGGGGACAGATTTTTTCCATATTCCTCTATTGGGACGAACCTCTGGGGAATTGGTCAAAGTGTTGGCTTCTGAACCAGGTACAACCATCACCTTGGATGGAAACCTGGTGGGGACGATCGATGCAGGAGAATTCCAGACTTTTGATTTTGATCAGGATCAATTGGCCAGCATCCAAACCAACAAGCCCTCATCTGTTACTGTTTTTGCAAAAAGCCAAGAATGCAATGACATTAATTTGGCGGATTGGGTCAATGGAGATCCCTTTATGATTACCTATAGCCCCAACCAGCAATTGCTGAAGGACATTACCTTCAATGCACTTCAACTCCCTTCCATCACCAACCATTATGTCAATGTGGTCACCAGCACGGCGACTGTTGGCGGTACCCGATTAGATGGAGCAGATATTGGCAATCAATTTTTGCCTTTGCCCCAATCCCCTGATTTCTCCTATGCAAGAATCAATATTCAGCAAGGTGTCCATAAGCTTTCTAATCCAGAAGGTTTTATTGCTTACGTCTATGGTTTTGGATTTTTGGAATCTTATGGTTTTGCAGTCGGAGCCACTTTGGACAACTTGAATTTTCAAGTGGAACCAGAATACGAGTTTGATGTGCAAGGGGAAAAAGTGGCTTGCTTAAATGCCAATGCCCTTTGGGAAATCAATCCGGAAAACCCGATTTTCACCTATTTCATCTGGGATTTTGGGGATGGCACAGCATCCAAAATCGGCAAGGAAGTGAACCATACTTTTACAAAACCGGGAACGTATGAGGTGAAAATTAAGGCTGCCATCAGCCAAGTTTCCTGTGATTTGCAGGAAGAAGTGGTATTTGAGGTAGAAGTGCTAGAAATCACGGGTGTGATTGAGGGAATGCTGGCAGTTTGTCCCAATGTGGAGGAAACTACTTATGATTTTGTGTCGGAGGTTGAATTTACCACTATCGATTGGAGCGTAGTGGGCGGTGTAATTGTCAAGGAAGATGGTTTGTCTGTAACGGTACTCTGGGGAGATACCAATCCCGATGCATCGCTGATGGCGACACCGTTTACTGCCCAAGGTTGTCCCGGCACTTCAGTCACCTTGGGGATCAATATCAATCCCCTCCTCGAACCGAAAGCGCCAGAAGGAGAAGTTAAGGTTTGTTTCGATCCAACCGTTACTTCCCAATATTCCGTGCCGAATCCTTTTGCAGGGAGAAAATTTGAATGGTTGGTTGAAGGCGGGGAAATCGTTTCTGGTGGCGAGTCCCCCACCGTGGAAATAAGGTGGAATATCCCTGGTACAATTGGTCAGGTAGCCTATATCGAGAGAAGTGTTTCCGATGATTTCTGCGCAGGTGAATCACCCAAATTGGCAGTGCAAATCAGCGCGGAGTTAACCGCAACATTCAGTCAAACAGATGTGCGTTGCTTTGCCGGAAACAATGGCCGCATCGCTGTGGAAGTGCTTGGGGGTGTTGCTCCATATACCTACTCATGGAGCCATGCGGCTTCCTTGAATATTTCTGAAGTGGATAATTTGCTTGTAGGAACCTATTCCGTAACCGTTACGGATGATTTTGGTTGTCAATTCATATTGGACAATATTCTGATCACACAGCCGGATGTTTTGGAAGTGCTCAGCATTTCTACACAGGGCGTTTCATGTTTTGGACGCTCCGATGGAGAAGCGGTGATCCAAATCCAGGGAGGATTGCCACCATATGCGCTCGATATCCCTGGCGCCAACATCAATGGATCGGAGATTTCTTTTTTGAATTTGGAAGGAAGGGAATTTTCAGGAATAGTCACAGATGTCAATGGTTGTCAATTGCCGATTTCTTTTACCATTGACTCCCCGGTACCGCTCACTGCAGACGTCAGGATACAGAAATTCAGTTGTCCCGGCGAAGCCAATGGGGAACTGATCGTGGAGCCAACCGGTGATTTTGGTCCCTTTGCTTATCTCTGGGATCATGATGGTTCTCAAAACATGGTGTTGACCGGCGTTCAGAAAGGCGCGTATGTGGTAAACGTTCAAGACAGTCGAGGCTGTATCAGCATCGGTACCGGAGAAATGTTGGAGGAAGAACCAAAAATGAGAATGCCCACCGGTTTCCGACCAGAGGAAGGGTTGTATGAAGGGGTTTCCAATTGTTTATTGTCCTATCAATTATCGATTTACAATCGTTGGGGCGAACTTATTTACCTGGGATCCAAGGGCTGGGACGGGACCGTCCAAGACCAAGAAGCTCCTTTGGGAACTTATATTTATATCATTCAATATGAATACAACCTCAATGGCGAACAGACCAAGAAAGAAACCAAAGGCCTTTTCAGTCTCCTCCGATAAAAAAATCATTTTATAAGCCTATTCTCATTGGTCAATAATCTGAATTTTAGTTTTTTATGTGTCTTAAGTCAAAATTGGAAAGGTTTGAAAATAAATCGATAAATTAGAGGGTCTGCTAGAAAAGCCAAATTTTTGTATGCATCGATTGGGGAAAGTTGTTTTGTTGGTCTGTTGGATGCTGTTGGGGCTTTCTTATTTCAATGTCGTCCATGCACAGCTTTCCACCGTTGGCAGGGAGTTCTATTTGGGTTTTATGGAAAATAACCGGATTGAACCCAATAGACCTGACCTAGCCTCCATTGTCATTTCCGCAAATGAGGATGCCGCCGGAGTCATTCAATATACCAATGCTACCATAGAATTTTCACTGGCCGCAGGAGAGCAGTTTGTGTATAAATTCCCTGTGGATGGTTTGGACATCATTCACCGCACATCAGGTCTGGTCGAAAATAAAGGTGTTTATATTGGGTCCTCCGGGAATATCGCTGTCCACGCCTTCAATTTTCGGGATCGATCAGCAGACGGCACCATTATTTTACCCTTGGCTTCCTTGGGAAAGGATTATTGGGTGACCGCGCACCAGGAAGATTTTGCGCCTGGTGTTTTGGGAGGCGGAAATGTCAATTTTGAAAGCACGCTTTTGGTCATTGCCATCGAGGACAATACGGATATCGTGATCGTCCCAGCTTCTCCCACAGTGAATACGATCCCCGCGGGAGCACCCATCAATGTAACCCTGAACAAAGGGCAAAGTTATCAGATCAAAGGAACAAGGGACCTCACCGGTTCAAGGGTTAGCGTGGTAGGGTCTGATGCTGAGAATTGCAAAAACATAGTGGTTTTTGGGGGGAATAAAATGACCAGTATCGGGACGGATTGCGAAGGGACGACAGGGGATCATTTGTTTCAACAGATTTACCCAACTTTTGCTTGGGGAAAAGAATACATCCATATTCCTTTCAAGGGAAGGACTTCCGGCGAAATGATCAAGGTATTGGCTTCTGAAAACAACACCCAGGTTTTTGTCAATGGGGATTTGAAAAGTACCTTGAATGCTGGGAAATTCGCCTCCTTGGTTTTTGGCCAGGATGAATTCGCAAATATTACCACTTCCAAACCTACAGCTGTTACAGCCTTTGCCAAAAGTCAGGGCTGCAATATCCAGAATGGACCTTTGGCCAGTCTTGGAGATCCTTCCATGGTCACCTACAGTCCCAATCCCCAATTGATCAAGAGGGTTGTTTTTTCAGCCGTTTCCGTAGTCGGAATTGTCAACCACTATGTCAATGTCATCACCAAAACCTCCAGTGCTGCCAATACGCTCTTGGATGGATCCCCTATAGGAGGACAATTCTTACCCGTTCCCGGAAATCCAGAATACGCCTTTGCACAGGTGGAAATCTCTTCTGGTAGCCACACCTTATCCAATCCGGAAGGTCTCATCGGATATGTCTACGGCTCGGGCTTTATCGAATCCTATGCCTATGCTGCCGGAGCAAGTTTGAACAATCTCAATTTTGAAACCGAAGTCGAATACGATTTTGAGGTGGAAGGCGATAAAGTGGCCTGTTTGGGCGAAACAGGGAGCTGGACCGCAATTCCCCAAAATCCATTGTTTGAAATATTCGAATGGACCTTTGGGGATGGAACGCCGATGCAGGAAGGAAAAACAGTCAACCACAAATTCGAGAATGCCGGAACCTATCAAGTCAAAATAGTTGCCTTGTCTGGAGACAGATCCTGCAGTCAAATCGAAGAAGCTTTTTTTGAGGTCACAGTGGTTGAAACAAGCGGGAAAATAGAAGGGCCCGAAAACGTTTGTCCCTTGATCGATGAATCACTTTATGTTTTCGAGAACCCTGAAAATACAGCTCGGGTGGATTGGGAGGTCGAAGGCGGAGAAATCACCGAGGCAACGGATTTTTCGGTGCGCATCCTATGGGGAAATGCCAATCCAGATGCAAAAGTCAGGGCCATTCCCATTACCCAGGAGGGTTGCAGGGGAGTACCTGTTTTGTTTGAGGTTTTTGTCAACGAAAGCATCGTGCCCGGATTGGCAAAAGGGCCCGATCAGATTTGTTTTTTGGAGAATGAAAAATATTCCTACCAAGTCAAAGATTTGGTCAACGACAGGAAATACAAATGGTTTGTAGAGGGAGGAATCCTCCTGTCCGGTGGGACTGAACCGGAAGTAGAAATCCAGTGGTCGGGCGTCGGGACAGAGGGCCTGATTTGGTATGAGGAATTTAGCGAACTGAATCCTTCCTGTGGAGGGGTATCCAAAAAACTGGTGGTCAAAGTCAATCCGCCCATGGAAGCCACGGTCAAAGAAATCACCGATTTTATTTGCTTTGGTTCCGGCACGGGAAAAATCGAGGTGGAGGCAAAGGGAGGTTCAGGGATTTATACGTACGAATGGTCACATGATTCGACCTTGAATGCACCCCTTGCCGATCAGTTGCCTGCAGGGATTTATCAGGTCAAAGTATCGGATGCGGGAGGATGCGAGGTGTTCTTTGAATCACTCTCCATACAGGAATCCTCTGAAATGGAACTGTTCGGGGAAATCCAAACCACACCCGCAACTTGCTTCATCTCTGCGGATGGTACGGCAACGATTAAAATTATAGGTGGGCTGCCTCCCTATACAATCAATACTACAGATGCAATATCATTAAGTAATGAAATTCAAGTATTTAATCTTAGCGTAGGAGAATATAGTTTAAGTGTTTTTGACCAACTCAATTGCGAATTCCCCATCAGTTTCAGTATTGCCTCACCACCTCCCTTGTCCGCCGAATTTGAGGTGGCGAGGTTTCCCTGCCCGGGATTTTCCAATGGAAATCTATTGGCCACCCCTCAGGGAGGTGTGGGGCCCTACACGCTTTCTTGGCTCCATGACGGGACTTCCGGGATTTCGCTCACGGGTATTTCCAGTGGGAATTATGGACTGAACATCACTGACGCAAGGGGGTGCAACCAGACAGTTTATGGGGAAATGCGGGAGACTGCCCCACAGGTGAGAATGCCGACGGGCTTCAATCCACTGGACGGATTGTTCCAAGGCGTAAGCAATTGTGATATCAGTTTCCAATTGATGGTCTTCAATAAATGGGGAGAATTGATCTATGTGGGAACGCAGGGTTGGGATGGAAAAGTCAAAGGGAATGTGGTGCCAACCGGAACCTATACTTACCTGACGTAGTATTCCTTCACCCTGGAAAACGAAATCCAAAAGCGACAAATCAGGGGAGTCTTTACCTTGATCAATAATTAAGGAAATTCTTTGGCCGATATGCAATTACCCAAAGAATTGAATGGATTGTTTAAGAATTGGTTTACTTTTGAAATACTTAATGTTTAACCCCTTTGATGGCGATGAAAAAAATACTCATTACCGGTGGTGCCGGATACATTGGATCCCATACAGCAATTGCAATGGTCAATTCAGGTTTTGAACCTGTCATATTGGATGATTTTTCAAACTCAGAAAAATCAATGCTTGTTGGGTTGAGGGATATTCTAGGTCGGGATATCCAATGTTACGAAGGAAATTGCAATGACAAGACCTATCTCGAGCAGGTTTTTGCAGAAAATGATTTTTTGGGCGTCATTCACTTTGCAGCCTTCAAGGCCGTTGGAGAAAGCACCCAAAAACCACTGAAGTATTATGCCAACAACATTGGTTCTTTGCTCGTCCTTTTGGAAACCATGGAAAAATTTGAGGTCAAGAATCTTGTTTTTTCCTCTTCATGCACCGTTTATGGCCAGCCGGATGTGCTTCCAGTTTTGGAAAGCACCCCAAGAAAAGATGCCGAAAGCCCTTACGGGAACACAAAAAAAATAGGGGAGGACATTCTCCGTGATTATATCAAGAGCAAGCCTGGCGCAAGAGCGATTGCTTTGCGTTATTTCAATCCGATTGGTGCACATCCCAGTGCAGCCATTGGAGAATTGCCGCTCGGTGTACCGGCGAACTTGGTTCCCTTTATCACCCAGACGGCTGTTGGGATCAGGGAGAAACTGACGCTTTATGGAAATGATTACGACACCGTAGACGGTACCTGTGTGCGGGATTACATCCATGTCATGGATCTGGCAGATGCCCATGTCAAAGCCCTTGAGTATCTTGCCCAACAGGAACTCGATTTTTTTGACCTCTTCAATGTAGGTACTGGAAACGGCAATACCGTTTTGGAAGTAATTCATGCTTTTGAAAAAGTTTCAGGCATGCCGCTGAATTACCAAGTGGGCCCAAGAAGGCCAGGAGATGTTGAAAAAACCTGGGCAAATACAGATAAAATTAACAGCAAGCTTGGATGGAAAGCCCAATACAGCCTAGAGGATTCTCTGAGGGATTCCTGGAAATGGCAGCAGAAGCTGGAAGAATCCCGCGTGTTGAAATAATCGAACAAGTTTATAACCACCAATAGCGATAGCCCTGAGAAATCAGGGCTATTTTTTTGCACTGGGAAATAGATTTGGGTTCAAAATGATTTTTTTTTCCAATCCTGAATCATAAAAATCATTCCTGATTTTGGCACTTTAAAACTGGTTCTGTGGTTATTCCTTTCGACAAGAGGAAAAGAAATTTTATTTTCATTTCCATTCGAATGATTTTCATTTGAAACTAAATTTTTATAGGATCAGCCGATTTTCCTGGATTGTACATTACGGTAGAGCGGTATTTTCATTTGATTCAAAAATTTTGGCTTAGTCCATCCATACATTAAAATAAAACATACATGACACAAGTAAAAGCATACGCTGCCCAGAAAGCAGACCAACCTTTGGCACCTTTTCAACTTGAAAGAAGAGAGCCAGGACTAAAGGACGTTGAAATTGAGATTTTGTATTGCGGTGTTTGTCACTCTGACATTCACGTTGCCCGAAACGAATGGGGAGGAACCATGTACCCAATCGTCCCCGGCCACGAAATCGTCGGGAAAGTCACCAGAATTGGTGCTGAGGTTACGAACCACAAAATCGGTGATACTGTTGGCGTGGGCTGTTTTGTGGATTCTTGCGGGCATTGCAACAATTGTGAGGAGGATTTGGAACAATACTGTGAAAACGGACATTCCCAAACTTACAATTCCCTTTTGCAGGACAAAAAAACCATCACCTACGGTGGATATTCCACACATATCGTGGTAACCGAGAAGTTTGTCTTGAAGGTTTCTGACAAGCTGCCTTTGGAAGCCGTTGCGCCCCTGCTTTGTGCAGGGATCACGACCTACTCTCCTTTGAGACATTGGAATGTTCAAAAAGGAGATAAGATAGCTGTAGTAGGTTTGGGTGGATTGGGCCATATGGCTGTCAAAATCGCCGCTGCCATGGGAGCAGAAGTGACGATGCTGAGCAGATCAGCAGGAAAAGCCAAGGATGCCGAAAGATTGGGTGCCCATCATTTTGAACTGACCACCGACCCAGCAAACCTTAAGAAAATGGCGAACAGTTTCAGCCATATCATCGATACCGTTTCGGGACAACACAATTACATGGAATATCTTTCCCTATTGAAAACCGATGGGGTAATGGTGCTTTTGGGTGTTCCCCCAATGCCGGAAACCATCCATGCAGGCGCTTTGATCGGAGGAAGAAAAAGCCTTGTCGGTTCTTTGGTGGGCGGTATCAAGGAAACCCAGGAAATGCTGGATTTCTGTGCCGAACACAACATTGTTTCAGATGTGGAAGTCATCAACATCGACCAAATCAATGAGGCCTATGAGCGGACCATTGCAGGTGACGTGCATTACCGATTTGTCATCGATATGGCTTCGCTGAGCAAGTAAAAAAACAACCAGAAAAAAGCTAGTCCGTGCAGACCCAAATCTTTCCATCAAGCCAATACCGGCACTGGGGAATCTTGATCTGCATGGATTTTTTCGTGTCAATGCCCTACATTTCCCAACCAGGACGAACGCTTTCCCGGATATATTGATCCGCTTCGGGCATTCCTTTTGCCTTCATGTTTTCATAATCCCATTCAATTCGTTTTCCTCCCAATCTCAGAGACAGCACGCCCAGCAGTGTCAACTCCGTCAACCTTGCGCCATACTCAAAATTTGAACTGGCAGGTTTTCCGGTTTTGATGGCCTCAATCCAGTCGCTGTAATGACCTTTTGACCGTTCCAGGGTTGGTTTGGGTGCTTTGATATTGTTCCTGACATTTTCGGGGAATACCTGAGGGGTCCGGTTGCCACCATCGTTGATAATCACGCCCTTTTCTCCCACAAACATGGAGCCTCTTCTCGGATAGGTGTAGCCTCTGGGTAACATAGGGTGGAGGTCTGGAGTCAATCCACCGGAATACCAAGTCAGCTTCAGCGCTTTCTGGTCACCCTTCTCCGCAAAATGATAATAACCGATCTCGCCATAAGGTGCAATTTCGGAGTTGCTAAATCCCGCAGGAAAGATCTGGACAGATTCAGGCGCTTTCAAGTTGAATGCCCAGGTGGCAGCATCCAAATCATGGCAGCCAAAATCACCCAAAGCGCCACAGCCGTAGGCCCAAAAATCCCTCCAGGTGACAGGAACATAATCTTTGTGGAAGTCCACTTTTTCCCTTGGCCCGATCCATTGGTCCCAATCAAAACCCACCGGCAAAGTGGTTTTGCCTTGTGGAAGTCCTTGCAATCCCGATAGCCATCTGCCGGCAGGAACCCAAGCATAGGCTTCGGTGACTTTTCCGATCACCCCTGCCCGGAGATACTCCACCGTTTCCCGAATCCCATCGGTGCTGTGGCCAGGATTGCCCATTTGGGTGGCAAGACCACTTTCTTTTGCGACTTTGGCCACTTCTCGGGCTTCCCAGATGTTGTGGGTCAGGGGTTTTTCGCAGTACACATGTTTGCCAGCTTTCAGCGCCATCAAGGAAATGTAAGCGTGGGTATGGTCGGGAGTGGAGCAAATGATGCCATCGAGGCCTTTTTCCTTCTCCATCATTTCCCTGAAATCAATGTATTCACCTATTTTGGCAGTGATATTTTGCTGCGCATAATGGTCTTCCAATAGCTCGATTACCGGACCTCGCCCGGCTTCTGATTTATAATAAAAATCCGCCAGATTCCAATAATTGGAAGGATCTGAAAGGGCTGTGATGCGGACATTGGGCAAGACCATGAAATCTTCAACATTTTGCCGCCCTTTGCCACCTGCCCCGATGATGCCCAAACTCACTTGGTCACTGGGAGCGGTAAAATCTTTACCTCCCAAAACATGCCTCGGGACGATCATAAATCCTGCCGCGGAGAGTGCGGCCCCTTTTACAAAATCCCTTCTTGAAATATCCTTCCCTGGAGCAGCTACTTTTTTCATGGTTGTTTTGGGTTAATTGCTGATATCTACCAGCTTTGGAGCCTTAATCTAAAAATAAATAAAATGGATCTTGAAAAAAATGTTATCAAAGGTTTATCGCTGATGCAAAGACCAATGTTGTCAAAAATGAATCAACGTTCATTTCCAAGTTGGCTTTGAATGTTTACAAGGGAAAAGAGTTTCGTTTAACCCGAAATATGGATTAGGCTAACTAATGGCATTGTAACGGAAAGAAAATCAGACTGTTTGGTGAATAATGTGTCATCTAATCAGGTGAAGTAAAAAACAATAAACAACTGACTGATTATTAGGTGATTTTAGGCCGGAATAGAATTGATGATGCATAAAACGGGTTTAATCTTTTCATTCGGAAAAGTGAAGCGGTGCCCAAATTTGGGGAGATTGAAAATCAATGGGAATTTGGAAAGGGAAGAGTGGGGGAGAAACCTTTTTATGGAATACAACGGAAAGTGAGGTGTCCGGATCAGTCGTACCAAACCAGTTTCGCATCGATGATTTCACCATCAATCCATCGCAATTGTAACTTTTTATCCATTTCGGAAATTTTCAGGATGGCGAAATCATAGACTTCCGGAACACTGTCGGAAAAATTAATCCTATACTCATCTCCGTGGTAGTTCCGCATCGCGTATGATTTCGGATAGGCTTTCTTAAAAGCCAATATATCCATGTTCGATAAGAATACTCCGTCAATGGTGACTTTTTCAGGTTGCTTAAACACCATGCCCAGGACCCGATTTTCTCTTGTGATTAACCTCAGATTTTCGCTTTCCAGGAATTGATAACCCCTGTTATTCGAAGCTTCGGGTTTCAGCTCAAAAAAGGCTAAAAGCTCTTCCTTGGTTTTATCCAATATCGGTTCCCCAAAGTAGCCAATGCGGGTATGGAAAACACTGTCGAGATCCTTCAACAATAATTCCAACCGTCTGATATCATCCATTGCCCCCAACCAAACAGGAGTATCCCCACGGGTAAATTTGTCGATGATTATTTCCCCTCCATCTTCCCCTGCAAAGAGACTGTAGGATTGATTGTCTTCTAGTGGTGTCTTTTCCTGACAACTTATGAGCACCAAAAATAGGGCAAGGAACAAAATTGAGAAGGTATTGAAGAATTCATTTTTCAAAGGAATCGTATTTTGGAATGCGTATTTAAGAAAATCCTAACTTATTGATTTTGGATTGTATTGTCAATATTTAAACTATAAAAATATTTGAAGTAGGAAGTTAAAACAAAGGTTTAAAATCTTAATCCAAATACTGCTTATCAAATAACCAATTATTCAATGATCCTATACAAGGTGATCAAAAAAAAAACTCTCAGACTGTCTTGGAAGGCAGTCTGAGAGTGTCTTATGCTTTCAAAGATTCCCCTAAGAATAGCAGTATTTATTTTAGCTCTATTTGGAAATAGAGCTTTCTAATTATTGAAAATTCGATCCGATATTTCCTTGGGCCACGATTGTGGCTAGGTTTGCCGCACTCAAATGAACATTGACATAGCCATCAACTGTTAAGATTTGTGCATAGGTATAGCTTGCTTCATTGTCCATCATTCCTGATCTGGTATCACTTACGCTCATGCCAGTAGTTCCATTGACAGGCTTGAAGGTAAAGAGAATTCCACCACCTACAGCAGCACTATTCTGATGGATATGGGCTGGATGCATCCCTCCATCAGGAGTTCCTGAAAGGGTAATTGTCGCCAATGCAAAACCATTGATTCTCTCTTGGAAAATGATTTGTCCTGAGATTCCAGCTACTGCACTTTCATTCAATGGGTAGGTTTTTGACTCACCCGTCAACTCATTTGACCCTATATCACCTTGGGCAACTATTGTTTCTAGGTCATCGGCGCTCAGGTGTACATTCACGTAACCATCAACTTCCAATATTTCAGCATAAGTAAAACTGGCTTCTCCATCCATCATTCCAGCCCTTGTATCTGTTCTGCTCAATCCTGTCGTTCCATTCACTGGATTGAAGGTAAATTCAATTCCTCCACCTATTGCGGCAGCGTTTGCATGAATATGTGCTGGATGCATTCCTCCATCAGGAGTGCCAGCTAAAGTGATGGTTGCCAATGCAAAACCATTCATCCTTTCGTGAAAAGTTATTTCTCCGGAGATTCCAGCCACTGCTGCCTCATTCAAGTCATAAGTTTTAAATACACCTGTCAATTCATTGGATCCTATATCGCCTTGGGCCACTACTGTGGCTAGATCATTGGCGCTTAGGTGCACGTTGATATATCCATCAAATGATAGTAAGTCATTGAATTTAATGGCCGTACCATCGTCTTTTTGCATAATGTTGGTTTCACTCACACCTGTGGTTCCATTTACTGGAGTCAGAGAAATAGCGATTCCCCCACCGACTGCTGCGGAATTAAAATGAATGTGCGCGGGGTGTTGACCGCCATCAGGCGTTCCTTCCAACGTAATGGTCAACTTGGTATTTCCTGTGGAAGTTTCTTCCATTAAAGCTGTTCCGCTGACACCTGAATTTGCAACAGGGTCCAAATCATAACTTTTTGTTTGTCCCGTGAAAATTGCCTCGGGATCAATTGTTGGATTGTTATCGTCGTTACAAGCCAAAAAAGTCGAAGCCATAATAAGTAGCATTGCCACTTGCTTGATTCGATTCATAAATAGATAATTTTTCATGGTAAATTTAATTAATACCTAAACTTAACAGTCAAAATTTGCTTAATGTTTTCTTTTTAGTTTTTCTACATCTGAGTAAATGAGCATCTTGGAGTTATTGTTACCTCAAGACCTTGAAAAGCCATTGGTCTATTCTTGTTTATGGGAAAATTTTTAGGAGGTAGTGAAAAAATTGGAGAGGAGAGGAGAATTAGAATTTTGTGGGAACAGAACGAAAGAAGACTGATTCTTGGATGAATAGGGTGGAACTATTATTCCATTATTTTGAGCATTGAATCACAGTCAATGATTTGAAAAGACTACAAAAGCAAAAAGTCCTTGATTTCTCAAGGACTTTTGCGGAATGGACAGCCTGTCCCGTAAGAACGGGAGGAGGCAAACCCGCGACCTTCCCGTAAAAACGGGACTTTCTAACCAGCTGAACGAGCACTCCAATGAATATTTGATGTTCGTTATAGGATTTTGGGATGGGTATAAAAGCAAAAAGTCCTTGATTTCTCAAGGACTTTTGCGGAATGGACGGGACTCGAACCCGCGACCTCCTGCGTGACAGGCAGGCATTCTAACCAGCTGAACTACCACTCCATTGTTTTTCGAAGATTGAACTCAAATCAGCGAACTTCCCTGGAAACGGGACTTTCTAACCAGCTGAACTAGCACTCCAATAATTTTTAATCTGGAAAACTTATTTTCCCTTTAATCTAACCCAATTGATTGTCACAGATCAATTTTTCAATATTAAGCGGAATGGACGGGACTCGAACCCGCGACCTCCTGCGTGACAGGCAGGCATTCTAACCAGCTGAACTACCACTCCATTGTTTTTCGAAGATTGAACTCGAACCAGCGACCTTCCCGAGAAACGGGACTTTATAACCAGCTGAACTACCACTCCATTGTTTTCGAAGATTAAACTCGAACCAGCGACCTTCCCGGGAAACGGGACTTTCTAACCAGCTGAACTACCACTCCATTGTTTTTCGAAGATTGAACTCGAACCAGCGATCTTCCCGAGAAACGGGACATTCTAACCAGCTGAACTACCACTCCATTAATGTTCTTCTCGTTTGAAGTGATGCAAAGGTAGCTGTTTGATCCTTTATTGCAATGATGAAGCCCAAAAAAAGTGAAGATTGATTCTATTTCATTCTTTTTCAATCATATAATTTTTTGGAACTTGAATTTTGATAGGCCTAAAATCCCCACTTTGCTTTAATTTCCATTCGATTTCTCCCAAATCATTTTAAATTATTTTTCTTCGAAATAATATTTTTATCTTTGTCTAAGTCAAAAACGCTCACTATGGTATTAGAATTTGAAAAGCCAATTGCCAATCTTGAACTTAAGCTTCAGGAAATGAAAGATTTGGCAAAAGGGAAGAACATAGATTTATCCGCAGATATCCAGACTTTGGAAGATAGAATCCAATCTCTGAAAAAAGAAACCTTCCAAAATTTAACCCGTTGGCAAAAAGTTCAGCTTTCCAGACATGCCGACCGCCCTTATGCGCTCGATTACATTTTTGAAATCACCAATGATTTTATAGAGCTTCATGGAGATCGATCGGTAAAGGATGACAAAGCCATGATCGGTGGACTGGGAGACATCGATGGACGTTCCGTGATGTTTATCGGTCAGCAAAAAGGGAGAAATACCAAACAAAGACAAGAACGGAATTTTGGCATGGCCAACCCGGAAGGATACCGAAAGGCGCTGCGATTGATGAAAATGGCCGAAAAATTCGGGAAACCGATCGTTGCGCTTATTGATACCCCAGGTGCTTTCCCGGGGATTGAAGCGGAGGAAAGAGGTCAAGGGGAAGCCATTGCAAGGAACTTGAGGGAAATGTTTATGCTGAAGGTTCCCGTAATCTGTATCATTATCGGTGAAGGTGCTTCTGGTGGAGCTTTGGGTATTGCCATTGGTGATCGGGTGCTCATGCTGGAAAACACTTGGTATTCCGTTATTTCACCAGAATCTTGCTCTTCCATATTGTGGAGAAGTTGGGATTACAAAGAGCAGGCTGCAGAGGCTTTAAAACTTTCTTCCATTGACATGAAAAACAATGGTCTGGTGGACGGAATCATTGAAGAACCTCTCGGAGGTGCCCATAAGGACATGAAAGGAATGGCCAAGAACCTTAAGAAAACCATTTTGGAGGCACTGAAAGAACTTGATAAAATCAAACCCGAAACCAGAATCGAGCAAAGAATAGAGAAATTCTGTTCAATGGGAGAATTCATTGAAGGTTAAAAATACACATTTTCCTTTCCCACAAGGCCAGAAAGCTGACAGAGATCTTGTGATCTCCGTGGATCTTCCTGTCTTGTGGGAAATTTTATTTTACGGCAATTTAAATGGGATCCGATAGCAAATGAAGCTTCACGTAATCAATACTGGATTTTTTAAATTGGATGGAGGGGCCATGTTTGGGGTTGTCCCCAAAACGCTTTGGTCCAGAACCAATCCTTCCGATGAAAACAACCTTTGCACATGGGCGATGAGATGCCTCTTGGTGGAAGAGGGAAACCGTCTTGTCTTGGTTGACAACGGCATTGGTGACAAACAGGATGCAAAGTTTTTCTCTCATTATTATCTCCATGGAAATGATTCCCTGGAAAGTTCCTTGAAAGCCAAAGGCTTTGGTCACGAGGACATCACAGACAATTTCCTGACCCATCTTCACTTTGACCATTGTGGAGGTGGAGTGAAGTATGTGGAAAATAATCCGAATCGATTCGGAATGACTTTTCCCCAAGCAAAATATTGGACAAATGAAGCCCATTGGAAATGGGCGACTGTTCCAAATCTGAGAGAAAAAGCTTCCTTTCTCAAAGAAAACATTCTCCCCATGCAGGAAAGCGGACAGCTGGAATTTCTTGAATTGAACAAGGGTCAACTCTTTCCTGGCTTTGATTTCTTCACTGCTGATGGGCACACGGACAAGCAAATGATCCCCAAAATCCAGTACAAAGGAAGAACAGTGGTATTTGCTGCCGATCTTTTACCGTCCGTTGGTCATATTCCGCTGCCTTACGTCATGGGATATGATACCAGGCCTTTGATCACATTGGAAGAAAAAGGAAAATTCCTCGAAGAAGCAGCCCTCAACAATTATGTGATATTTTTGGAACACGACCCCATCAATGAATGCTGCACTGTAAAAATGACAGAAAAAGGCGTAAGACTTGACAAAACATTCTCACTCCATGAACTCTAAAACAAAAATCGGAATAGCGCTTTCCGGCGGGGGGGTAAGGGGCATTGCCCATCTCGGCGTTTTGAAGGCCTTGAATGAAAATGGAATTTTCCCGACCAAAGTAAGTGGCACAAGTGCTGGAGCGATCGCTGGAGCAATGTATTGCCATGGATATGCGCCTGAGGAAATCAAGGACATCATCGTCAAGACCAATTACTTCAAGTTTATGCGTCCGGCCATCAGTTGGACAGGTATTCTGAAAATGGACATTGTCGAAAGCCTCTATCAAAAATACCTTCCAGAAAATGATTTTGCCTCCTTAAAAATCCCCCTGAGCGTAGCCGCCACGGATATCAAAAGGGGAAAAGTGGTCTACTTTTCGGAAGGTTCCTTGATCAAGGCATTGATGGCTTCCTCTTGTATTCCTGGTATGTTCGACCCCATCGCCATCGGAGATAATTATTTCGTCGATGGAGGGGTGCTAAACAATCTTCCGGTGGAGCCTCTGGATGGTTTCTGTGATGTCATCATTGGCGTCAACTGTAACCAATTGCCCGAGCAACACAATATCAAAAACATCAAGAGCCTTATCGAAAGGTCGGTGGTCATGTCCATGAATTACAATGTCTACAGCCGAAAAAGCAAATGCGATTTCTTTATTGAGCCTCCAGGATTGGCTAGATTCGGAGTTTTTGACATCAAAAAAGCAAATGAAATTTTCGAGGCAGGCTATCAGGAAACACTGTCCTTTATTGAGGAAAATGAAGACTTGAAGGAATATTCAACAACATATACCAAAAACCAGATAAAATGATGAAGTTTTTGTCAAGATTGATCTTTTGGATCAGCGGTTGGAAATTGACTTACGGATGGCCGGAAGGATTGAAAAAAGGTGTTTTGATTGCCGTTCCCCATACCAGCAATTGGGATCTTCTGTATGCAAGAGCTGCCTTTTTCCTGATGGATATCCCCGTCAAATTCACTATCAAAAAAGAAGTGATGGTAGGTCCTTTGGGTTGGTTGATCAAAGCCGTGGGGGGGATCGCGATAGATCGAAAAAGGATTCCCGGCGGAAGGAAACAAACTTATACCGAGGCCATGATCAACATGCTCAAAAATGCGGATGAATTGGTCATTATGGTAACCCCAGAAGGAACAAGGAATTATGCGCCCAAATGGAAATCCGGCTTTTACCACATCGCCATGGGCGCTGAGGTCCCAATTGCAGTAGGATATCTGGATTACAAGAAGAAAGAGGCCGGCATCGGTCCAGTCCTTTATCCCAATGGAAATATGGATGAACAAATTGAGGAATTGAAAGTTTTTGCGCGGACCGTCACTCCGAAGTATCCCGAAAAAGGAGTAAAATAATAGGGATGCAACAAAAAAGGAGCGCATGTTTTTGAGGCCACTGAAAAAGTAGCTAAAACTGAAGGTAAAATTTTGAAAGCGACTAAGTCATTGACAAGAGTGACTTAGTCGCTTTCTTTTTTTTCGCCACTAGCTTTTAAAATTTCTCTATTGAAGCCTATACCGAACTAATTT